>SUYV01000030.1 GCA_015060255.1 Bacteroidales bacterium
GTTGCCTTGAAATTGCAGTCCACAACTTGCGATAGACTCTCTATCTATTACTCGTTACAGACTAAATCTTAATTTCTTCTTCTAACTTTACCTCGTTATCTTTTCTCAAACTTGTCAATGAACTTGCCGTTATTTCTCAAACGGGTTGCAAAGGTACGACTTTTTTCTTTACCTGCAAATTTTTCTGCATAATTTTTTCAAAAATTTTCACTTTTATTTTCCTCTTTTTATTCAATTCACTAAACATCAGACACTTACATTCCACAGGATATTTTTATGCAATTATGTCAGATAATATATTTATATTTGTGATTGCGCTTATGCGGGCGCGCATACTACTGATGCAAATCATGAAAAGACTATAATATTTATGGAGAACAAGAAGACACAATTGCCGGAGAACGCCCACAGGGAGTTGAAACCGGGCGAGGAGTATCAGCCTCTATTGTCACCTCAGAAGAATTATCCCGAGGTGACCCCATGGTCCGTGACACTCGGACTCATCATGACAGTGATTTTCTCGGCGGCGGCCGCTTACCTTGGACTCAAGGTGGGCCAGGTGTTCGAGGCGGCGATCCCGATCGCCATCATCGCCGTGGGCCTGTCCAGCGCGCTCGGCCGCAAGAACGCCCTTGGCGAGAACGTAATGGTGCAGTCGATAGGATCATGCTCGGGCGCCATCGTGGCAGGAGCCATATTCACGCTTCCTGCTCTGTTCATTCTCCAGGACAAGTATCCTGAGCTGACCGTGAACTTCACAAAGGTGTTCTTCTCGTCACTCCTTGGAGGTATCCTCGGCATACTGTTCCTCATTCCGTTCAGGAAATATTTCGTGAAGGAGCAGCATGGAAAGTATCCTTTCCCTGAAGCGACAGCGACGACTCAGGTGCTCGTAAGCGGCGAAGGCGGCGGCAAGGGCGCCAAGACGCTGCTGGTGAGCGGCCTGATCGGAGGACTGTATGACTTCATCGTGTCCACATTCGGACTCTGGGGCGAGACCCTCACCAGCAAGGTGCTGCCATGGGGAGCGGCGCTGGCCGACAAGGCCAAGGTGCTCCTTAAGGTGAACACCGGAGCGGCCGTGCTCGGACTCGGATACATCGTGGGACTCAAATATGCATTCATCATCTGCTGCGGAAGCTTCCTGGTATGGCTGGTGATCATTCCTCTGATGAACCTGATCTGGGGCGGCCAGGTCATCGACCTGATGCATTCAGGCATCACCCAGACCATAGGTGAAATGTCTGCAGACCAGATATTCAAGGAATATGCAAGACACATCGGCATCGGCGGTATCGCCACCGCAGGTATAGTCGGAATCGTGAAGTCATTCGGCGTGATCAAGTCAGCCGTAGGCCTTGCAGCCAACGAGTTCAGCCGCAAGAAGACCGACGCCGAGGCTGAAGTGATCAGGACCCAGAAGGACATCTCGATGAAGATCATCGTGATCGGAATCGCCGTAACCCTCCTGGCTGTGTTCGCATTCTTCATGTTCGGAGTAGTCGACAACATCTGGCACGCAGTGGTAGGCCTGCTCATCGTGGGAGTGATCGCATTCCTCTTCACGACCGTCGCAGCGAACGCTATCGCCATAGTGGGATCGAACCCTGTCAGCGGAATGACCCTGATGACCCTCATCCTCGCTTCGCTCATCATGGTTGCGGTAGGCCTCAACGGCACAGCAGGAATGACTGCGGCCCTGATCATAGGCGGTGTGGTATGTACAGCACTTTCCGTAGCCGGAGCGTTCATCACAGACCTCAAGATCGGATACTGGATCGGAAGCACTCCTAAGAAGCAGGAAGGATGGAAGTTCCTCGGCACCCTCGTTGCGGCAGCGACGGTGGGTGGAGTGATGCTCGTCCTCAACAAGACATACGGATTTACAGGCGAAGGAGCCCTCGTGGCACCGCAGGCAAATGCAATGGCCGCAGTGATAGAGCCTATGATGAACGGCGGAAGCGCTCCTTGGCTCCTCTATGGAATCGGAGCGGTTATAGCCCTCGTACTCACATTCTTCAAGGTTCCTGCGCTGCCATTCGCGCTCGGAATGTTCATTCCGCTCGACCTCAACATGCCTATGCTCATCGGTGGAGCCGTTTCGTGGTTCGTCGGAAGCCGCAGCAAGGACAAGGCCCTCAACGAGGCGCGCGTGGAGAAGGGCACGCTCATTGCTTCCGGATTCATCGCCGGTGGAGCGCTCATGGGAGTGGTCAGCGCTATCCTGAGGTTTGCAGAGGTGGACATGTATATGAAACCGTCACCATGGACAGAGCCTGTGGCGATCATACCTTATACAGCTATTATTATATATATGGTATACGCTGCGCTTAAAGCGAAGAAGGAGGAATAGTACATGAACGGAGTTTGGGGAGCATTGCTTATGACGCTTATTGCCGGTGCCGCGACAGGCATCGGCGGAGCTCTTGTGCTCTTCAGGAAGAAGCTCAGCAGCAATTTCCTGGCGGGAGCGCTCGGATTGAGCGCCGGCGTGATGATATTCATCTCGCTGGCGGAGCTCTATCCTGAGGCTCAGGCGGAAATCATAGGGACCATCCCCCATGGAGAGGCCTTCGTTCTGCTGGCATTCTTTGCCGGAATGGGCATCATCACGCTGATCGACTTCGCAATCCCCGAATATGAAAACCCGCACGAGGCGTCGGGTCTCTCGCTTGACGCGAAGACCCCGGCCGTCGACATGCTCCGTCAGACCGGAAATGAGAAGGCATTGCACAGACTCGGACTCATGTCCGCGCTGGCCATAGCCATACACAACTTCCCGGAAGGCATCGCGACATTCGTCGGAGCGTTGAACGACCCACAGACCGGCACCGGCATCACGGCAGCCATAGCCATACACAACATTCCGGAAGGCATAGCAGTAGCCATACCTATATATTATGCTACAAAGAGCAAGATGAAGGCTCTGGCCTATGCTACACTGTCCGGCATGAGTGAAGTGCTGGGCGCATTGCTCTGCTGGGGAGTCACAGCCATATCCGGCCTCGAGCTGACCGGAGGCGGAGCGGCATTCCCGCTCATCCTCGCGGCAGTGGCCGGCATCATGATATACATCTCGCTTGACGAGCTGCTCCCGACAGCGGAGAAATACGGCAAGCACCACATCGCCATAGCCGGCGTAGTCGGCGGCATGGCCATAATGGCCGTCAGCCTCCTGCTGATGTGATACCCGTCCGCAAAAACAGTCCTTTTACGGACAAGTACACCAAAAACAGAGGTACCATCCGTAAAAGCGGGCATTTTACGGATGAACACAAGGATAAAACAGAGATAAACAAAAAATAAACTATATGGAAAAGATTTTAGACAGATTTCTCAGGTATGTTGCCGTAGACACCAAGGCAGATCCTGAGTCAGAGACACAGCCCAGCGCGGCGAGAGAGCTTGACCTGCTGAAGATGCTCCTCGACGAGCTCGTTGAGATGGGTGTCGAGGCCACACTCGACCAGTGGGGATACGTGATGGCAAGCATTCCGTCAAACTGCGGAAAGGATGTGCCCGCTGTGGGTTTCATAGCCCATGCCGACACAGCTCCTGACGCTCCCGGCGACAATGTGAAACCTCAGATCATAGAGAACTATGACGGAGGCGAGATTCCGCTCAAGGGCGTTCCTGGTCTGAGCCTGAAGCCGAGCGAGTTCCCTGAACTGCTGAACTACAAGGGCCAGACCATCATCACAACAGACGGCACAACCCTTCTGGGAGCTGACGACAAGGCCGGCATCGCCGAAATCATGAATGCCGTGCAGTATATAGTCGAGCATCCTGAGTTCAAGCATGGAGACATCAAGATAGGATTCACCCCGGACGAGGAGATAGGACGCGGCGTGGTGAAATTCGACGTTGAGAAATTCGGAGCAAAGTATGCATACACCATGGACGGCGGCCAGATCGGCGAGCTGGAGTATGAGAACTTCAACGCCGCAGGCGCTACAATCCGCATCCAGGGCTGCAACGTTCACCCGGGCACGGCAAAAGGCAAGATGAAGAACGCCATCCTCATAGGAATGGAGCTCAACAGCCTCCTCCCTGTGGAGCAGAAGCCGGAGTACACATGCGGATATGAAGGATTCTACCACCTTATCAGCTTCAGCGGCGAGGTAGAGAGCGCGACATTCTCATACATCATCCGTGACCACGACATGGATCTCTACGAGAAGAAGAAGGCATACATGCAGCAGTGCGTGGACTTCATCAACGCGAAATACGGCGCCGGCACTGCCACCGTGGAGATAAAGCACCAGTACTACAACATGCGCAAGCAGGTGGAGCCTCACTACCACATCGTAGAGAAGGCCATGAAGGCTATCGAAATGGCAGGCATCACTCCGAAGGTGCAGCCTATCCGCGGAGGTACAGACGGAGCCAACCTCTCATTCATGGGACTTCCATGCCCTAACATCTTCGCAGGAGGACACAACTTCCACGGCAAGATGGAATACCTTCCTCTCCAGAGCATGGAGAAGGCCAGCGAGGTGATCCTCAACATCATTTCCCTCTACGCCGAGTAATCTTCAGAAATGAAGAAATGCATATACATAGCGGCCATCCTGCTTTCTGTCCTTGCAGTTTCCTGCGGACAGAGGCAGGCGGACGCATTGCAGGAAAGCATAGAGCTTGGGCACAGCCTGCTGGAGCAGAAGCGCTACAGCGAGGCCATGGAGGCATACTCCCAGGCCGAGACCAGGGCGCTGAAAGCCGACGATCAATACAGTCTCGGCATCATATACCAGCACATAGCCCACACATACAACGCCACAGGAGGACATTCTGAAGAGATCGCATATCTTGACAGGGCGATCCAGGCGTATGAAAAGGCCGGAAAGCCATACAACTCGCTTCATGTATACTTTGAAAGCGGAGTGGCAAGGCATAATTTCCAGGATTACGCGTCAGCCGAAAAGATATTCAGGAACACGATGTTCCAGGCACACCAGGCTACGGACACACTTCTGGAAGCCGCATGCCTAGAGGCATATGCCGCACTCTGCCTCGAATCTTCGAGGCAGGACCCGTCGCTTGCCATCAGCATGCTGGCCCGCAAGGCCAACGAACTCCGCTGTCCGCTCACCTGCGAGGACAGAGGAATGCTTGCCTATGCATATTCACTGACAGGGGACCATGAGTCCGCAGAAGAATGGATAGAGAAGGCTCTGGCCAGTGCCGCCACACCGGCGGAGAAGGCACAGGTGAAGTTCAGGGAGTATCAGGTGGCGAGCAGGGCCGGACGGAGCGCGGATGCGCTCGAGGCCCTCGAGGCTGTGATGGAGCACAGCAATTCTATGGAAGCGGCATCACTGAAGCGTTCCGTGGAGTCTGCAAGGAAGGAATATCAGGCTCATCAGTTCGAACTGACACAGCAGCGTCTCCGCTCTACAAGGTTCCTCATCGCATTCATCATACTCGCAGCTATGGCTATCGTCTTTGCCATGACCGGATATGTGCGCTACCGCCGTCTGGAAGCGTCCAAGGCTCTTGCCGAGGAGAAGGCCGAGACCGAGAAGTACATGACCATAGCCGAGGAACTGCAGACAAGGCTCAAGGCGGCATCGAAGAGACTGCCGTCGGAGAAGCATATGGCAATCGCGAAATTCGACCTGCTGGAGAGGCTGTGCGAGCAGTATTATGTATACGAAGGGACAGACAATCTCCAGAGCAAGATACTCAAGGAAGTCAAGTCTGTAATCGAAGGTCTGCGTGAAGATCCGAAGTCCATCAAGGGACTTGAGATGATGCTCGACAGGAACTGCAACGGACTCGTCGCAAGACTCCGCGAGCAGATGCCGAAACTCAAGGCGGACGACGTGAAACTATTCATATTTGCCGCATGCGGATTTTCCAGCACCACCATTTCCACCATCCTTGAGAAGGACAAAGGCATTGTCTACAACCGCATATGGCGACTTAAAGGCAAGATAGAGGCATCTGAAGCCCCTGATAAGGCCGAATTTCTTGATTCTATAAACTCTTGATAATCAAAGCTTTACAAAAACGGAGAGATTTTCACAAATCAAGCAAGGCTAATTAGTTGCATATCAACTGGTTAGCCTTGTCTGTTGAGAGATTTTGCAGGCCTTGAAATTTGTTTCAAGGGCTTGCGGGGCCGTAACTTTGCATCAGCAACGAAACGTAAAATCCCCTAAAAATCTCTTATTATGAAACAGAAGAAAACAGACAGAGCGGACCTCCAGAACAAGAGAGTCCTCTTCACAGAAATCGGATGCATCGTGGCATTGGCGCTGGTCTATTTCGGATTTGAATACAGCACAGCCAAGACAAAGACAGCATCACTCGAAGACAACGGCGTGATTGCAGAGATGGAAGACATGATCCCTATCACATTCGAGACTCCCCCACCACCTCCTGCGGCTCCACAGATCCCTGTACTTTCAGACCTGATCGAAATCGTGGACGACGACATCGAAGTCGAGGACATGATCATCAATCTCGAGGACGACAAGGATCTCGGTGTCGAGATCATCGACTACATAGAAGTGATCGAAGAGGACGTGGAAGAAGATACCATACCGTTCATCCTGGTGGAAGACAAGCCTAAATTCAAGGGCGGAGACGCCAACGCATTCAGCAAATGGGTCAACGAACGTCTTGTATATCCGCAGATCTGCATCGAGAACGGAGTCTCGGGACGCGTAACTCTCTCATTCACCATCAAGGCTGACGGCACCCTTGCAGACGCTAAAGTACTGCGCGGAGTCGACCCCGCACTTGACAAGGAAGCATTGAGAGTAGTGAACAGTTCTCCGAAATGGACCCCGGGAAAACAGCGCGACCGCGCCGTAGCCGTAACCTACACCTTCCCGGTCATCTTCCAGCTGCGTTAACGTGACTTTGCAGCCTTCTTAGCTGCCTTGGCGGCTTCGCGGGCTTTCTGCTTCAGGAATTTCTGACGATATTTTTCGAGAGCCTCGAGGTCCTTGCGCTGCTGGTCGGCCTGGTCCTCGAGCGCTTTGCGTTTACGCTTGCGTTCTTTTTCAAGTTTCTTGGCTGCTTTGGCAGCTGCCTTGTCCGCATCACGTTTGTCCAGTTCGGCCCATTTTGCTTCGAGAGCCTCCTGTTTTGCCTTCTTCTTTGCTTCGCGGGCAGCTTTCTTCTCGGCCTTGGCCTTTTCTGCAGCGGCCTTCTTTGCAGCCTTCTCCGCAGCCTTGATCTGCTCCGGAGTAAGGACCACAGAATCTGCTGCAGCGAGAGTATCGACCTTGTTCATCAGCGAATCGGCCATTGCCAGAGAATCCTTGAGCGCAGCCTTGGATAATGAATCAGCAACGGCAAGACTGTCCATCCTTGCAAGAGAATCTGCAAGCACGAGACTGTCGGCAAGAGCTATACTGTCAAGACGGGCGCGCTCAGCCTCCTGAGCCTCCGCTATCTTGCGGTCGCGTTCCCTGACCTTCTTGAGCGAGTCGCGGACCTGCATCTGACGGTAAACATCGTTCATGTAACCAGGGAAGTATATGTCTGTCTGCTTGAACTCCGCGCGTGGAAGTCTTGCATATCTGTTGCGTTCGCTCGGACGCAGTGCCAGAGGAGTGACCGCATTACGGTCTGCAGGACGCCTTTCCGGCTGCCAGCTGAATCCTTTGAGTCTCTGTTCCTCTCCGGAAAGCTGGACTATAGGATAGCCGTCATTCTTGACTTCCTCGAAATAATATATTCTCTGGATCTCACCGTCCTTGAATGTCGCCGAAAGCATCTTTGACTCTGGCTTGTTGACCGTAGCCAGAGCTTCATTCTCCTCGATATAGAACAATGCAGACGCACCTCCAAGCACATCAAAACGTTTCAGACCACCCTTGTCATCGAAGAACGCAAGCATTTCGGTTCCCTTGATCTGGTCAAAGTGCGTACTATCCTCCTGGATGGTTATGAATGCATTTGACATCAGGCTGGCTTTCTCCATCGCCCCATTGCTTACAACGACACTTATGCTGTCTGCTGTATACTGACGGGTGATATCCTGCCATATGACCGGGCTCTCGAAAAGACGTCCGAGAGAATCCAGATCTGAATACAGAAGGGAGTCGCACACAACCTGCATGCTCTTCTTGTAAACCTTGACATTCCTGATGGCCTCAAGGAAACCGATCTTTGTCGTATCCTTAGGCTCCTCAACAAGAAGACTGTCCGTAAGCATGAGGCTGTCAGCTACCATCAGGCTATCGCTGAGCATCAACGAATCAGGCCTTGCCATCAGAGAATCTGACACTGCAAGGGAATCGCCCATCTGCTGCATTGGAGCCGCGGGCTTCCTGGACTTCAAGGCACCGGATTTCGGTGCTTCCGGACGCTGGACCTTTGCAGGTTCGGCGGCTGGAGCCTGTTTCTGCTGAGCATCCGGCTTCTGAGCGCCCTTCTGCTCCTTTGGTCTGTAGTTAGGGTCATTCTTGGCCGCCTCTTCAGCAGCTTTTGCAGCCTCTTCGGCCGCCTTCCTACGGAATTCTCCTACCGGATCCACATCCAGGTCCTTGAGACGCTGCTGCGCATCAACCACAGCCATACTGTCCACATCACACATCTTGAGAGTGTAATAGACAAGTTTCTCGGCACCGAGATAAAGGGTATCTATAGAGCCGTCTTCCTCCTCGGTCTGAGATATGACAGCAGGTTTGCGGGTCATCGTGACCTTGGATATGGAGTCAACATACTCGATCCTTCCGGCAAGTCCGAAGACATTGCGGGTAGTATCATTAACCTGAGCGTTTCCCAGCATGTCAATATTGGATGTATTCCTGAAGAAATACAGACTGTCACACCAGCCTTCCTGGTCTTCGGACATCAGATGGACCTTATCCTTGAAGAAGAAAGTCTCCACTGACCTGTCATACCAGCCACCTTCGGCAGAAAGCATGTTTTCCTCCTTCCAGACATCTGTAGCAAAGCCAAATGTAGCAAGATCCTTGTCAGACTCATATATAAGTGACCTTGTCTTGACGAAGATCGAGTCTGTGAACATGTTTACCTCCAGGTCGAAAGTAAACCTCTTGATTTTCGAATCGTATGTTCCGTTGCGGCTTTCTATGATCTGACCATCCTTGTCCCTCATCGCTCCACCTCTCTGGAACACAGCGACTGAGTCGGCCGTATTATAGTCCAGATATCTGGTCCTCAGGGTATTATGATCCTTGTCGGTCAACTGGACCACAGATCCGCGGAACTCGGCCAGGTCACGGTCGATGAAATATGTAAGCTTGTCACTGGTGAGCACCGTCTCATCCTGAAGGATGCTGACATTACCCCAGGCCTCAATGACCTTGGTCTCTACATTCCACAACGCTGTGTCGCAGAGAAGATATGTTCCGTTATGAAGGAATCTCGCCGGGCCTATCACCTTCCTGTAGCTGGCGCCCTCGATATCCACCATCTGGGCGGACTTTGAACTGAGAAGAATGACAAGGCTATCCTTTGTTTCCTGGTCACCGCCCTGTCCTTCAGGACGAGCATATGACCTGGATACGAAAGACAAGCCCACCACAAGGGTGAGCAGTATAAACGCAAGTGTACGACTATTTGCGTATCTTCTCATACCAGCCTTCGCGTTCGAAATCGCAGTCTGCGAATAACGGATCTATGACTATGTAAGTGGATTTTATCTTGGAATCGATGAAGTCATCGATAGCCTTCATCTGAAGTTCCTGCTTTGCCTGTCCGAGAAGCAGAGTATAATCATTGCTGAATGTTGCAGAATGGGCAGGAAGTATCTTGTCGACCTTGAGGATCTTGTATACGAGATTTCCGTCGCGTCCTTCATTGTCAAGCGACTCGAACGGTTCTGACACATCACCTTCCTTAAGTTCCTTAATGGCAGCATAGTCCTGAGGCTTAAGCTGGTCGATCTCGAAATATGTGGATCCTGTGTTCGGGTCAGCCATCTGACCTCCGTTGGTCCTGGTTGCAGGGTCTTCAGAGTAGAATCGTGCCGCAAGAGAGAATGTCACAGCTTCGTTTGCAAGCTCAGTCCTGAGACTGTCGAGGACGTGGAATCCCTTCTGGCGGTCATCCGAAGTATATTCCGGCTTAAGGAGGATATGCCTTGCATTGAACATGTCTCCCTTCTTCTCAAGAACTTCGATGATATGGAATCCGTCCGGAGTCTCCACGATCTGGGACACCACGCCTGGCTTGAGAGCCATGGCTGCATCAGAAAATGCAGGCCAGAAGATTGACTTGGAAGCCATGCCAAGTTCTCCACCCTTTCTTGCAGAACCCGGATCCTGAGAATAGATACGTGCAAGGGTCGAGAATTTCTCTCCGTTGATGATACGCTCACGGATAGCAAGGAGACGCTCCTTTACTGCAAGGTTTGCAGCCTCTCGGTCCGGATATATGCAGATCTGGCTGAGCTGATATTTGATCGGAACTACCGGAAGATCAGCCTCATCGGTCTCATCTATGTATTTCTGGACGTCATATGGAGTAAGGTCAGGAATCTTCGAGGCGATCTCCTGCTGCATCTGCTGGGTCAAAGTCTGGTCCGTAATGGCGTCACGCCACTCCTGACGAAGTTTGTACAGTGATTTTCCGAACTGCTTCTCGACTTCCTCATCACCGCCGAGATTGGTCCTGAGCATATCTACCCTGTTGCGGAGCTCGCCCTCGACCATGTCGTTGTTCACTTCAATGGAGTCAAGCCTTGCCTGCATGAGGAAAAGCTTCGAAGACATCATCTCCTCGAGCAGTTCGCACCTTCCGCTCTTGTCAGACATCATACCATATGCCCTCATCATCTGCACCTCTTCCTCGAGGTCAGAGATCATTATCACCTCATTTCCGACTACCGCTATGGTCTTGTCGATGATTCCATCCGAATACTTCTGGGCAGAAGCAGAAATAGCCATGGTCAGAAAGGCCACAGCTGACGCAAATCTCTTGATCCAGAGAATGTCCATATCACTTATTTATTACAAATTGTCCGTTTTCGAGCGCATCTTTAAGCAAATCCTGTTCCAAAGTTGTGACAAGGGCCTGCTTGCGGGCGCTTATTATCATATCCTTTATGAAAGGAGTACTGTATTCAATCGGAGACATCCGCCCTGCAGGAATAAGTTCCGTCACATAGGCCGCAGTCAGTACTCCGGCCGTGTCCGTACGCTCTGTCCAGCCTTCCTTCATAGAAGAAAGCACTGAAGAATATTCCGTTCCGAATTCCCTTGCAAGGGCAGCGGCATCGATCCAAGCATCATTCCACGTCTTGAATTTCAATGCGGAAGAGAAGGCAAGGCTGTCTGCCTCCACCAGATCATTGACATCATCCGAAGCCATCTTCTTCTTAATCTGCTTGAGCACAGGCGAATCTTCAGAAATGCTGAGGAAACGAGCCTTGACTACAGGCCTCTGAAGGATGAACTTATCATGATGACGTTCGTAATACTCCTGAACCGCATCATCCGAAACTGCCGTATCAAGCCTTTCGTTGACGAAAAGCTGTTCATAACGATATTTCAGAAGCGATGTCCTGTATGATTCAAGTTCCTTTGTGACATCCTTCTCTGCCTTTGACAGCTGCTCTTCGGCCACTTTCAGGAACACCTGGTCAAGAGCCCAGGTATTGATGTACTGCTTTGCCAGACGGATGCTGTCTTCTTCTGGAATTCCGTTCGGAATGACCCTCTGGAGCTCAGACATCTTCAGCTTGACAGAGCCGACCTGCGCCACAGCCTCCTCGCTGTCAAAAAACTCCGAAATCGCCTTGCACGATGCAAGCATCGGCAAGACGATCCCTAAGATTGCCACTATATGAGCTATCCGCTTCATCAGCAGATTATCTTGAATAGTTAGGAGCCTCACGTGTGATGGTCACATCATGCGGATGTCCCTCGAGGTATCCTGCATTGGTGATGCGTACGAACTTCGCGTCGCGGAGCTTCTCGATGTTCGCTGCACCTACATAACCCATACCTGCGCGGAGACCGCCCACGAGCTGGTATACCACCTCGTTGAGTGTGCCCTTGTATGGAACCTGAGCCACGATTCCCTCCGGAACGAGCTTCTTGATGTCCTCTTCCATATCCTGGAAGTAACGGTCCTTGGAGCCCTGCTGCATAGCCTCGAGCGAGCCCATGCCACGGTATGACTTGTACTTACGTCCGTTGAGGATGATGGTCTCTCCCGGTGACTCCTCGACTCCTGCGAAGAGCGAGCCTGCCATGATTGTGCTTGCACCTGCTGCGAGAGCCTTCACGACGTCACCTGAATAACGGATACCGCCGTCTGCGATAACCGGAACGCCTGTGCCCTTGAGGGCCTCTGACGCCATCATCACTGCTGAAAGCTGAGGCATACCTACGCCGGCGATGACACGGGTAGTACAGATAGAGCCAGGTCCGATACCGACCTTCACGGCGCTTACTCCTGCGTCTGCGAGAGCCTTCGCACCCTCTGCAGTCGCAACGTTACCCGCAACGATCTGCACATCAGGAAGAGCGTCGCACGCCTTCTTGATTACATCGAGAACGCCCTGCGAGTGTCCGTGTGCGGTGTCTACCACCACTGCGTCTGCACCTGCGCTCACGAGCATCTCGATACGCTCGATAGTATCTGACTTCACACCTACGGCAGCTGCCACGAGAAGGCGGCCCTTGCTGTCCTTCGATGCGATAGGGTTGTCCTTTATCTTCATGAGGTCCTTGTATGTGATGAGGCCGACGAGCTTGCCGTCTGCATCGATTACAGGGAGCTTCTCGATCTTGTGCTGACGAAGGATGTCTGTCGCAGCCGGAAGGCTGATGCCCTTAGGCGCTGTCACGAGATTTTCCTTAGTCATGATCTCTGACACAGGCATCTTCGGATCTCTCTGGAAACGGAGGTCGCGATTTGTAACGATACCTACCAGGAAACCGTTGTCATCCACCACAGGAATACCTCCAATATGATGCTGGGCCATCATGCCGAGCACCTGACCCACTGTTGCATCCGGATGGATGGTGATCGGGTCATAGATCATTCCGTTCTCCGCCCTCTTTACACGGCGAACCTGGTTCATCTGCTCCTCAATGGTCATGTTCTTGTGGATCACGCCGATACCGCCGGCACGAGCCATCGCAATTGCGAGCTCTGCCTCGGTCACTGTGTCCATTGCTGCAGAAACGATAGGAGTCTGGAGAGTTATCTCTCGTGTGAACTTTGTTGAGACGTCAACACTTCTAGGCAATACCTCAGAGTGTGCAGGAATCAGCAGGACGTCGTCGAAGGTCAGGCCTTCAATAATCGGAGAGTTAGTAAATGTCTGCATCTTATGTATAAAATTTGGCAAATGTAATCATTTTTTCTGACATACCAAACGGCCTTGCCAGGTGTCGCGTGCTTCAAGACGCCGGTCGAGAAGGCGCAGAAGCTCCACATTCCGGATAAGGCCCCATGGAGTTTCGTTGACGAAACGTGGAGGGACTTCGCCTACAAATCGTTCGATACTGAGCGTAGGACGCAATCTTTCCAATATATCCACAAAGAAATCCAGATATTCATCAAGAGAGAATTTCTCGAAATCCTCAGGGCATTCCGCAAATTCCTTTTCCATACGCGTTCCCTTGACGATCTGCAGCTGATGGAACTTCACGGAGCGTATCGGAAGGTCATTGATCATGGAACAGGCGTCCAGCATCATCTCTTTGGTTTCTCCCGGAAGTCCAAGAATGAAATGCACGCCGACGTCTATGCCTCTTTCCGCAGTCATCTGCACCGCACGCCGCGCAGTCTCGAAGTCATGTCCGCGATTGATGCGCGCCAGAGTTGAATCATAGCATGACTCGATGCCATATTCTACAATGACCACATGTGACTTCGCCAGTTCCGCAAGATAGTCCAGCTTCTGCTCGTCGACGCAGTCCGGGCGGGTACCTATAACGAGACCCACGACCTGAGGATGCGCCAAGGCTTCCTCATAAAGCTCCTTCAGACGTTCAAGAGGAGCATATGTATTTGAAAATGACTGGAAATATGCAAGATAGTGCTCTGTCGTGCGATATCGCACCTTGTGAAATTCGATTCCTTCGTCCAGCTGCTGATGGAGACTCTTTCCGGCCGTGCTGTATGACGGGTGAAAGGTCGCATTGTCGCAGTATGTACATCCTCCCCTGCCTACCTTTCCATCCCTGTTGGGACATGTAAATCCCGCGTCGAGCACGATCTTCTGGAGCCGCTCGCCGTATTTCCTCTTGAAATATCCGACAAAGGAGTTGTATCTTTTCCCTTCCGGGAAACCATATTTCTCGAATTCCTGTGGCATATCCGACAAAATTAGTCATAATTTTATAATTTTGCCGTACTTAAACTATAATTGAAGATATGAGAAGGACACTGATTGCAATATTGCTGCTGATTGCGGCTTGGAGCGCTTCCGGACAGGGGAAGCGTATGGCGGTCACTGCGCTTTCAGAGGTGCAGCTCCGCGAAATGCCGTCATATACTGCAGAACTGGGAACCCAGGCACTTATGGGTACCGTCGTTGAAATAATAGCAGAAGAAAGCTACTGGAGGCAGGTGGTGACACCTGAACCATACACTGCCTGGTGCAACGAGCTCGGGCTGGTAGAAATGACGGCAGAACAGATCAACGAGTATAAAGCTGCCCCAAAATATATCTGCCTTGCGCATCACAGTGCCGTTTTCAACGGTCCGTCATTCAACTCAGGACGTATTTGCGACCTGTCGATGGGATGCCTCGTAAGAAAGGTACTGATTGAGTCCAAGAAGGGAGAGAAGGCTTCTGCGGACAAGAAGGGATGGGTGGAAGTGATGCTTCCGGACGGAAGGAAAGGATGGACACCGGCTGCCGATCTTGCCGACTTCCAGGAATGGGCAGACAAGACGAGACAATCCGAATCAGGCATCATAAACACTGCAAAAGAGTTTCTTGGAGTGCCATACCTGTGGGGAGGGACATCCAGCAAGGGACTTGACTGCAGCGGTTTGGTAAGACTGACCTGGATGATGAACGGTTATCTGCTGCCTAGGAATGCAGGCCAGCAGGCCGCATTGGGGCGCGAGATCATCATGGAAGCAGACCATAGCGTGACACCGGACTCAGACATGCTGTATAAGGAAATGCTATGCAGAATCAGGAATCTGAAACCTGGAGACCTCATTTTCTTCGGCACCCCTGAAACATTCTGGAAGAAGGAGAGCATCACTCATGTAGGCATCTACATTGGTGAAGGCAGGTTCATACACGCTTCACAGCTGGTACGTATAAATTCGCTGGTTCCGGGAGAGAAGGACTATTATCCGAATTCATATAAGCTGCTCAAGGCAAGAAGGCTGTTCGACTGGAAAGGCGAAGGCATGACCGCCATCAAAAAGAGTCCGGCCTATTTCTTACAAAATCAATAAATTTTATTACCTTTGCCGCGTTATAACAAAAATCAATTTAATACGTATTAACTATGAACCTTAGAGTTTTCAAAAAAGACATCGAGTATTTCGTAGCAGAATTCATTGATGACTGCGCACTCTTCGTAGCGCTCAACCCTCACAAGGATGCTGACGAGATCGCACAGATAATTGACGAGGCAGTAGAGCTTTACAACAACCTCAAGACCAGGGCTAATCATCCTGAAGGAAACAAGAAGGCATTCTACAGCAATCTCACCAAGGAGATGTTCGAGAAGCTTGACGAGCTCTGCGAGAAGCTCAGTGCAGTAGTTTCAAAGCAGTAATCTGCACTTCGATAAAAGCTGTAGGGCTTTAAGATCAATCAGACATTGGCTCCCGAAAAGGGAGGATACCCACTAAGTGGGGAGGATCTGATGATTTTAAAGCCCTACAGCTTTTATAGTATTCTGACGCTATCTGCCGGCAAGATGCTTCTCCCATGCCCATGCTGAGGCGAGGGTTTCTTCAACAGTGCGTTCCGCCTTCCAGCCGAGTTCCTCATTTGCAAGAGTAGTGTCAGCCCAGATGGCCATGACGTCACCCGGACGACGGTCCACATACTTATAGTTCAGTTTCAGTCCGTTCACTTTCTCGAATGCAGACACAAGCTCGTATACCGAAACCGGGCGGCCTGTGCCGACATTGAAGATCTCATAACCTTCCTTCATCCTGCCATCTACCATTCTGGACACTGCTGCAACATGAGCCTTTGCAAGATCGACAACGTCGATGTAGTCACGAAGACACGTTCCGTCCTCTGTAGGATAGTCATTGCCGAAGATGCTCAGACACTCGCGCTTGCCGATCGCGGTCTGTGTGATGAAAGGCACCAGGTTGTTAGGAACACCTCTCGGAAGCTCTCCGATCAGGGCTGACGGGTGTGCTCCGATCGGGTTGAAGTAACGGAGGGCGATGCCCTTGACAACGCCTTCCGAAGCGGCTGTAGCGGCCACTACGTCACGAAGTATGTCTTCGCACATCTGCTTGGTATTGCCGTATGGGGATGTCGCAGGAAGACGTGGAGTCTGCTCGGTCACAGGAAGTACCTCAGCCTCGCCATAGACCGTAGCCGAAGACGAGAAGAGGACGTTGCAACCGCCATGGTTCTTCGCGACCTCGAGGATGTTGAGGAATGAGACGAGGTTGTTCCTGTAGTACATGATAGGCTCTGCCACAGACTCGCCCACTGCCTTGAATGCCGCGAAATGGATGACAGCATCTATCTTATGCTCGGTGAAGACCTTATCTACCGATGCATAGTCACAACAGTCTATCTGGTAGAAAGGAATATCATCTCTTCCCGTAATCTTCTTTACTCCTTCGAAGCAGGTAAGATCACAGTTTGACAGGTTATCTGCAACTACCACCTCATAGCCTGCGGCAATGAGCTCTACGGTTACATGACTGCCGATGTAGCCGGCACCACCTGACACTAATACTTTCTTTGACATATTTTATAATTTTATAGATTTCTCCATTCGCTTCGCTCAGTCGAAATGACAAAGGGCTGTCAGTCGAAATGACAAAGGGATTGCAAAATTAATTAAATTTAGTGTTAATTTTGTCAGGACATAAAGAAATCTCACCATGAAAAGATTTTTCCTCACAATATATATTCTTGTCTGCGGGCTGATGTCCGTAGCACAGGTCCATCCCAAAGCAGAAGAGGCACAGGCAGCAGCTGAAAGCATCGCTTCCGACCCTGCACTGTCACAGGCCGTAATAAGCATCTGCGCCAGAACAGGAGACGGACGCATTCTGGTGGACATAGATGCTGACAACATGCTGGTACCTGCCTCCAACATGAAGCTCATCAGTACCGGTGCGGCAATCCACCGATTCGGTCCGGAGTACAGATTCGAGACTGCCATCGGATATGACGGAGAAATAACCGGAGGAGTCCTGGATGGGAACATATATATAATAGGAGGAGGTGACCCTACCCTTGGCTCTAAAGACTCCATTGCAACCGCTCTTGAAAGGACATTCAGTCAATGGGAAGCAATGATCCGGAAGGCCGGCATCCGGCAGATAAAGGGCAGGATAATCGGAGACGGAAGATTCTTTGAGGGCATGGCAGAAGAGCCGACATGGCTTTGGAACGACATCGGTACATATTATGGAGCCGGAGCTACCGGTCTGATGTTTTATGAGAACATGCAGTCGTTTTCCGTTTCAGCCGGAAAGGCCGTCGGGGATCCGATAAAGATATCCCCAAGCTACCCGGAGGCTCCCTGGATGGATTTCAGATATGCCTGCTCAACCGGTGAGGAAGGTACGGGAGACATGCTTTATATGTACACAAGCGACCTGGCACCCGTAGCAGAGATCAGGGGTACATTCGGAGTGGACAGAGCTGCCAAGAGAGTCGACTGCAGCAACAAATTCCCGGAATACACATGTGCTCATTATTTCCGTAATCATCTGAAGAATAACGGCATACAAAGCGAAGGAGCCGGCGATTACAGACTTGATACCGACTGGAAGGGCAATGGGCCGGTCTCAATACTTGGCAAGACATGTTCTCCTTCGCTGAAAAGGATAATCTTCGAGACAAACCATGCGAGCAACAATCTTTATGCAGAGACGCTCCTGCGCATATTAGGCAAGAAAATCCAAGGAAGCGCAGAATACGAGGCTTCCTATATTGCTTTGGAAGGCATCATGAAAGACCTTGGAATCGATACAAGCCGAGGAGCGGACATCCAGGACGGAAGCGGTCTTTCAAGGCAGAACTACATATCTTCCGATTTCTTCTGCAGGTTCCTGGAAGCAATGATGCATTCTCCATACTTTGAGGACTACGTAAACTCGCTTCCGTCTCCGGGAAGCGAAGGCACGCTGCTGTACAACATGAAATCATATCCTGAGCAGACGAAGGAAAGAATCAAGGTAAAAAGCGGCTCGATGAACGGTGTGCGCTGCTACAGCGGATATATCATTCCTTCAGAAGGGACAAAAGAAGAGACCATCATCTTCTCGATGATGGTCAACAACTGTACTTCTCCGACATGGAAGGTACGCCCGCTGCTTGACAAGCTGATGGGCACACTTGCCAGCTATAATTAACGCCCGTGCTTGGATCCGAGCGCAAGAGAAAGGCCGAAATGCAGGTTGAGTCTCAGAGACGTCGGAATGTAAAGATGCTCGTGGCCCTTCCGGACGAAATATTCCGGCATTTCCATCATGTCGTCCAGAATCGGAGCCGGCGCCCATTCGCATGGAATATAATCTCCTCCGATATAGAAGTTCACGCCTGCCTTAGGGGTAAGTTCAAGAATAAATCCGATAGTATTGGCTGTATTCAGGAATGAGTAATTGACACCCATAGCCAACCATTTCAAAGGCTTTAGATTATATGAAGCCGTAAGTTCCTGACGATAACAGCTGTGACTCATACGACCGGAATAAAGAAGTCCGACACTCATTCTGCGCCACAGGAACGGCACTTCCACTCCTGCATAGACTTTAGGCATGGTCGACTTCGAGAGTTTCTCCTTAATCTGTTCCTGATTCAGATTGAGCATTCCTTCCGCCTCATTGACGAAGTCATCCAGAGCACCCTCGAAATCATAATCCATATCGACATTCTGGAAACCGTTCCATTCGAGCCTTCCGGAAGTCGTATACGCACACAGGACATCCTTCTTATAATGAATCATTCCCAGATCGGTAACCGCAGCTGACACAGACAGACCGTCGAATATGCTTCCTACATTCAGCTTCCACTCCACGCCAAGATCCACAGAGTATCCGATACCTGCAAGTCCCTTATTCCGCATGAACTTATCTGTATCGAATTCAAATTCCGGCAGGGTCTCGCCAGCAGGAGTATATATATTCAGACCCTGCATTGCGGTATACGCATATCCTTCAGTCTCCGCCACCCACTTTTCCTTACCGGTTGTAAGACGTACATTGTCCAGATTGACGGCCGCATATGCGACAGGAGCTATGAAACGGACCTTGGCGCCGACACGGAAACTCTTGCCGATCTGTCTGGAATATCCCAATGCGGCACTCACGGAAGCAGTCGCATATGCATTTACTTTGGCGATATTGAATGTTTCACCCTCTGTACCGGTTCCTTTCTTGAGGAACATGAACAGGTCACGCGGAAGATCGACATCAAGACCTGCATTGACTGCGACATCAAAAGTCCAGAACGATTTTCTCTTGGTGTAGAAACCGAAGTTGACGAGATTTGCAGAGACCTCGGCATCAAGATGAGGATATTTCGGGAGAGCCTTGTCAAACTGTTCCACGGACACGCTCGGATGCAGGAATGTAGCCAGTCCGCCATCCATAGGATACAGGAACGTAGGTATATCCAGATTTGACATTGCGCCAGCAGAAAGGTTTCCCACCGCAGGAATCTGCACATAGTTTGCTCTTGGAGCGAAAGCAGGATTCATCTTGTTCCTGTTGATGGAATTGTCAAGAAAATAGCTTCCCTTGAGTGCCTGAGCTCCTGCCGCGAATGGGATGAGGAGCAAGATCGCAAGGATCAGGGTTCTGAATGACTTCATAGCTGCTCCTCCTCTTCTTCATCGTTCATAAAATCCTTCAGATCGGCATTGACCCCGTCAGGTATCAGCGCCTGAAGAGTAGCCTTGACAAAGGTATCCTCTGCCAGAGGAACTCCAGGGGCATCTGCCGCATCTGCCTTGATGCAGAATCTTACGGCAGCTATCTCCGGCAGGTCAGATCCTTCTTTCTTGACCATCCTCAGATTGATCCCGGTAATAACCGGCGAACCATCCGGGCTGCATGATTCTATACGCTGTCGGCCGGCATCAGGAGCCAGTTCTATAATATTGCCGTTCTCGTCAAGAAGGTCAGCCTGAAGGTCAATTGCAAGCGGAAGATTCGTCTCGAGCTCTCCGATGATGCTGAGATTGCCGGACCTGAACACAGTGCTTACGATGGGATCTATCCCTTCCAGAGTATCTGCATATTCGAACAGGAACCGCTCACCGAACTCGAGCGGAACCTCAAGCTTGTATCCGGCTTTGAGAGTATAGTCTGCTGCCGGATCGAGATAACCGTCCTTCGACGGATCCGTTCCTGCATTCATCCTCATCGCAATACTGTCAGGCATATCCACGAGAAGATCCAGAATCGGAACTTCCTTGAATACATATCCCTCAGGACAACATTCAGCATTGTTTCCCAGCCAATATCTGCCTGAACTTACCTCAACGGTCACCGACTCGTCCGCCACGCCTCCATAATAAGGGATGAACTCCGCAACTGCCTTGAAAGGCACTTCAAGGTCTGAAACCACATCCAGAGCCATATGCACATGCTCCAGATCTATCGTAGTGTGGATATTGCCGCTGTTCAGATAAGGCTTGACTTCAGACAGGTCAAGATTCTCGTCAATCGGGTCAACCCGATAGTCAAACCGGCCTTCAATACCTGTAACCTCAATGTCTTTGACATAAGCATTGAAGGTGACAGTGAATTCCTTGCCCACCCATTCGTCATAGACCACTTCAGCACCGGTAAGAACCACTGATGCATCTACCGGAACCATCACACTCATAGCCTTGTCAGAACGGATGTCTACACCTGTGAAATCAAGGGCCACTATCTTCAACGGATCGAAGACTATCCTTCTTGAATCATCAAGGAAACCGGTGATCCTCACTTTCCCGTCTGCATCTATCTTATCTTCCTCCAGAATGAGCATATCAGGAACCTCAACAAGGAAATCCACCCTGAGGAACGCATCACCCATGTCCGGCAGAGCGGATCCGTCTATAACCATATGAGCATATACCTCATCAAGATCTATACGGCCCAATGAAACTACCTCTGCAGGGACATCATCCGGATGCATGATTTCCAAAAGCACATCCTGACGGAAAGATCCGACATATGTGTCCGGTGCGCCTGCATCGCTCAGGCTGAACGTCGCAGACTGATCATACACGATATCTTCAAACGAGACCAATGACTTAAGCTGATCCAAAGATTCCGAGAAATCGGCAGTATCCGCATATGCAATGGAATAGGCGCCGTTTTCTCTTGTTTCAAGATACGACCGATACTCCTCGTCAAGCAACGGCACAAGATCCTTCAGCTTGATCTCCGCAGTACTTCCCAAAGGAACAACGAGACCCTCTTCAAACACCGTCACTTCCAGACTTACATTGTCTTCCGAAAGTTCATAGTCCTCGTTCACACACGAAACGACGTGCAGCAATGACGTAATCATCAATACCGCAACCAGACTTTTAATTCCAATTCTAAACATATGATCTTTAATCATTATTCCTGAACAAACTTCTGCACAATGCAGGAACATCCCCGACCTTTATCACTTCGATGTTCTCCGGTATACCCTCCAGATTGCTGAAGGATGAGACATAAATCTTGCGGAAACCTATCCTCGCAGCTTCCATGACACGTCGGTCGGTCTGCGCCACAGGACGGATCTCCCCACTGAGGCCTACCTCGCCGGCAAAGCACACATCAGACGGTATCGCAAAGTCGAAGTTTGACGAGAGAACCGCGCTTATCACCGCAAGGTCGCAGGCCGGGTCATTCACCTTCAGTCCGCCAGCCATATTGAGGAACACATCCTTGACGCTGAGCTTGAATCCCGCACGTTTCTCCAGTACAGCCAGCAACATGTTCATACGGCGCACATCAAAACCGGTCGCACTGCGCTGAGGAGTTCCATATGCCGCAGAACTGACAAGGGCCTGCACCTCTATCAGGAACGGTCTTGTACCGTCTAGCATGGCACTGACAGCCACACCGCTGAGACCTTCCTCGTGCATCGGAATCAGCATTTCCGACGGATTGCTGACTTCACGCAGTCCCTTTCCCGTCATCTCGAAGACTGCCAGTTCGGATGTTGATCCGAATCTGTTCTTGATACTTCTCAAGAGCCGGTATGCACCTCTGTTCTCCCCTTCGAACTGCAGCACGACATCAACTATGTGCTCCAGAACCTTCGGGCCGGCGATACTGCCTTCCTTGGTTATATGACCTATCAATATTACAGGGACTCCCGTTTCTTTCGCAAACCTGAGGAGCATTGCAGCGGTCTCACGTATCTGCGTGACGGAACCTGGAGAAGATTCTACATTCTGTGAAAACATTGTCTGGACAGAGTCCACGATCATCAGATCCGGCATGATGTTTCTTGCCTCTGATATGATGTTCTCCATCAGGGTTTCACTATAGATCATACAGTTGGAATCATCACCTCCTATTCTAGCTGCCCTGAGCTTCACCTGTCTGGCACTCTCCTCTCCTGTAACGTATAATGTCTTGAGACTCGGGCAATGAAGAGGAATCTGTAATGACAAGGTCGACTTTCCTATGCCTGGTTCACCGCCTATCAGAACCAGAGAGCCCTCGACCAGACCTCCACCCAGGATACGGTCCATTTCGCCATTGTTCAACGAGACCCTATGTTCAACGGATGAATCGATATTGGAAAGAGGTAGAGGCTTATGGCCGGAAGACGGCACTGACAATGCTGCCACCGGTTGTTTCTTTCCGGTTGCGACTGTCTCCTCCACCATTGAATTCCATTCTCCACATGCAGGACAACGGCCCATCCATTTCGGACTTTCATTGCCGCATTCCTTGCAGAACCACACAGTCTTTGTCTTCACCGTAGCCATAATTTCAAATTTTCAACAAATATAATAAAACAAAAAAAAGATATTGTTATGTCCTAACAATATCTTGGCAAATACGGCAGAAGCCGTAATCTGTTTAACTGATTACTCAGCAACTACTGTAGAGTCGCAGCAAGTAGCAGTGCTGTCGCACTGGTTGCAGCACTTTGTAGTGTCGCAGCACTCTGTGCACTCCTTGCAGTCTGTGCAGTCACCTGTGCACTCAGCCTTCTTCTCGTTGTTGCATGAGCAAGCAGCTGCAGCGAACATAGCCGCTACAATAGCCAATGACATAAATACTTTCTTCATAGCTCTAATAATTAATAGGGTTAAACAAAACACATTGGGGACAAAATTAGAAACATTTTGCAGAAAACCCAAAAAAAGTTAGCGATCCAGCTCAAAAACCTCCATATCATATATCCTGCCGGCATCCAGACGGAAACGGAGAGCCGTTCTGACGAGGTGAAATCCCTGGATCCCGGCAGCACCCGGATTGATTACCAGCATGTTGCGCTTCGTATCGCGGACAACCTTCAGGATGTGGGAATGACCACATATGAAGAGATCAGGCCTGTGCTGGTCTATGAGCCTGCGGGCATTCACATCATATCTTCCGGGATATCCTCCGATATGGATCATCAGGACTTTCAGGTCTTCGCACTCGAACACTCTGTGTAGAGGATGATCATAGCGGAGGTCGTGGTTGTCGCAGTTGCCGGCGACGCCTGTCAGGGGCTTGAAAGCGGCGATTTCAGCAGCCAGGTCAAGCCCCCCGCCGAAATCGCCGGCATGCCAGATCTCGTCGACGGGCTCCAGAAAGGCGCGGAACCCGTCGCTGAACACTCCGTGCGTGTCAGATATCAGTCCTATATATTTCACTGAAACTTAAAGCTTTATGAATATTTTTCTTCTATACAGCACGACTGCAATGCCCAGATTGACAAGCATATACAGGAACGAGAACAGGAATGACATGAACTCTGTATGTCCGAAAACCAATGTATAGTCCCAGTCTGTAAAGCGCCAGAGGGTCTTCATTATGAGTCCGGAGAGGACAAAGACCGCCAGTGCGTTCATGCCGAGAGCCTTGAATGGGAAGAAGGGCTTCTCCCATCCCCTTACATCCACGAGATATATGAGCAGCGCCAGAACGAACGACGCCCATCCTGCCGTATAAAGAACATATGAAGCAGTCCACATCGGCTTGTTGATCGGAACGACAAGGCCGAGGGCCAGACCGCCGAGGAGCAGACCTGCTGAAATGGAGAACACTTTTGCCGACACATTCACCGGGGCGTCACTCTTGACAACCTGACCGATCATGTAGCCAAGGAGCACTGTCGCTGCACCCGTGAGGGTTCCGAAAAGACCTTCAGGATCAAACGGTACGCCATATCCATGATACATCTGCTGCTCGCCAAGAAACACGAGGTCCACCTTTCTTGCAAAGTTACCTTCCAGCGAGAATGCACCTTCCGGACCGGCGAATATAAGCAGCAGGGCCAGGTGCAGGGCGCACAGCGCTCCTGCCGCTATGGCAATCTTCTTTGTCGTCCGAAGCCACAGAACGAGCACAGAAGCCAGTATATAGCACAATGAAATACGCTGAAGAATGCCCATGAGGCGCAGATTTCCGGCCCATTCCAGCCAGTTCTGCCATGCAGTCATATCCGGATTGCGATGCGCCGGGAAGAACGGATATGCTGTAAGCAGGAAGCCTATTATAAACAACATGAATCCTCTCTTGAGTACCTTCCTGACAGCCGGAGCCGTAAGGCCCGGATACTTTGCCAGGGCGAATGTCATGGACACTCCCACGCAGAAAAGGAAGAACGGGAACACAAGGTCGCACGGTGTGCAGCCGCTCCACGATGCATGACGGAGGATCGGATAAATATGGCTCCATGAGCCCGGATTGTTGACCATGATCATCATGGCCACGGTCAGACCTCTCAATATATCAAGTGACAGATATCTCTTCATAGCAGTCTCTTTTGCTGTGCAAAATTAACATTTTGATTATATTTGCGAGGCAAAATCCCGACTCAGATGGAACTTTTTTACTCTCGCGACATAGAAGGCGGCATCTGCCGTCTCGACCAGGACGAATCAGGCCACTGCATCAAGGTGCTCAGACACAGATGCGGCGATGAAATCGCAGTCATCGACGGCTGCGGCACACTGTATAGATGCCGCATAACCTCTGACAGCCACAAGGGAGTCGAGGCCATGGTCCTCAGCAGCGAGGAAGGATGGGGCTCGCACCCATACAGGCTGCATCTGGCTGTCTGTCCGACAAAGAACAACGACCGCTACGAGTGGTTTGCCGAGAAGGCATGCGAGATGGGATTCGACGAGCTGTCCCCTGTCATCGGAGACCATTCCGAGAGACGCGTCCTGAAGACAGTCAGAGTGGAAAAGATCCTTGTAAGCGCTGCCAAGCAGTCCCTGAAGGCATCTGTTCCTTCTGTCAATGAGCCTGTTTCAGTGAAGGAATTCATAGCGGAGCATGCTTCTGACGATGCTTTGAAACTCATGGCATACTGCTTCGAGGACGACTCAGCGCCACGCAGAAGCATCAAGGAAGTCCTCCAAGGATATGAAGGCAGCGAAATCATAGTGATGATCGGTCCCGAAGGCGACTTCTCACGCGAAGAGGCCGAGCTGGCACTCAAGGCCGGCTTCATTCCTGTGCATCTCGGCACCTCGCGCCTGCGCACAGAAACAGCTGCCCTCGCAGCAGCCGCAGCGGTATACCTCCGCCACATGGCGTAAAACTATTTTCGGATGATTTCTATGCTGTAGTCCAGGCCGACCTTTATTATCGATGATGACTGGCCTGTGGAGCCTTTTTCAAGGGACGGGTCTACGATGTAGTCTACCGCCGACTTGATCTCTTCTGAAATCTCAGCGAATTTCTTTGGAGTAGGTTCTCCGGAAATATTAGCCGATGTAGATACTATAGGCCTGCCAAGCTTTGACACGAGCTGCTGGCAAAAATCCATCATAGGGATTCTGATGCCGACCGTGCCGTCTTCCGCTACCGTATTGTATGCAAGAACATGGCGGTCTGCCTTCATGCAGCCCTTTTCACCAGCCACTGCACCCGGATAAATTATGGTCATAGGCTTGTCATTGACCTCAACCAGCTGTACAGCCATCTCAGGCACCTCCCGGACATAACGGCAGATCATATCCATATCGCTCGCAAGCAGCACGAGCGACTTGCTGTCCTCTCTGTTCTTTATTGCATACACCTTGGCTACGGCCTCAGGATTTGTGGCATCACATCCTATTCCCCAGACCGTATCGGTCGGATAAAGTATCACGCCTCCTTCACGAAGCACTTCCAGCGCCTTCTGCATCTCTTCCTTCATATTATAAAGCTATTTCTGTAATGACCGGATAATGATCCGACAGTTCTATCCTAGGTATGTCATGCTCCAGAACATTGCATGACTTCGGGCAAAGCACATAATCAATCCTCAACAGCGGCCAGAGACGCGCATATGTGGCGCCGAATCCCTCTCCCGCCTCCACGAATGCATCCTTTCTGTCACGCATCATTCTATAATATGTGTATGACATCGGATTATCATTGAAATCTCCGCATACAAAAGCCTCGACCGGGCAGTTCTCGATGTCAGAAAACACCTGATCGACCTGCTTCGGACGCCTGGTTATAGAGCGTTTCATCTTGGTTCCGGTCTCGGCGATGATATCACTCTCCGCATCAAGCATTCCGCGGATGATTCCTGAGACAGATATATTGTAACTTTCAAAATGGCAATTATATACCCTGAAGACCTTTCCGAATGATTCGTAATCAGTAAAGATTGCAAGATTGGCGCTTTCGTCAAACTTCACCTTGCCTCTGTTACGCACAGGCAGACGGCTCAAGGTTACATTTCCGAATGAGCCTTTTCTTCCAGGAAACATATAGTACTCGGCAACATAACCCTTCATCTTACTGCCAAAATATTCCTTCATCTTCCTGCTGTCCCTTACATACATCTCCTGAAGGCATATCACGTCAGCATCCTGCTCCTTCAGATAGCGGAATACAGAGTCTACACATTCCTCAAATCCGTCCACCTCATCACTATGATATGCAAAACGGCCTACGTTCCATGAAATCACCTTGATGGTATTTTCTGAAGAGCCTTCCGCCATTGTTTCGCGATTTCCGGACTGCACATAACGGCCGATGAAGAATACGGCAGGAAGCATTGCAAGGAGCGGAATGACAAATGCTTTAGAACGGCGCAGAATGGCCCACACCAGAAGGATCAGATTGATCAACGAAAGCGGCACAAAAAGGATTCCTGCAACGGACACCAGCCACATCTTGGCCGGATTTACAAGGATCGACAGATAGGAAAACACCAGAAGACCCGCTGCTATAAGCATCAGGGCTCTGTTGGTAAGTCCTATGAGTCTGCTTTTAGACATACATCAATCCCAGCGGCTGTAGAGTCTATGAGTCTTCTTCCAGTACAATATGAGAAACAGACCGAACACGAGACCTCCAAGATGGGCGAAATGAGCGACACCGGCCTGCGTCCCTGTCACACCAAGGAGCAGCTCTATACCCGCAAATATAAGCACGAGCCATTTCGCTTTGACTGAAACCGGAGGCAGGAGCAGCATCAGAGTAGAGTCAGGATACAGCATCGCATATCCCATCAATATGCCATATATGGCCCCCGATGCACCCACAGTGAGCGCAAAGTCACCGGTCAGCCACTGGACTCCGATATGTACCAGCGCTGCACCGATTCCGGTGACAAAGTAATACAGCAGGAATTTCCTTGTACCCCACACACGTTCAAGCACGGTTCCGAAGACATACAGCGTATACATGTTGAAGAACAGGTGGGCGAAATTGCCATGCATGAACATGTAGGTCACAAGCTGCCATGGACGCTTTATGAAGGTAATGGGGTTAAGGGCGAAAAGCCTCGCCATCAAAGGTTCGTTCAGATAAGTCATGATCATCATACACAGACTGATGATCATTATATGTTTTACTGCCGAAGGCAAATTTCTCATAGATTTCTTCTCCTAAAATTTCTTTTCTATCTCTTCTGTAGGAATAATTGAAACAACCCTGCGGCCCGTGCTGGTATACTCCGGGTTCTCGCATGCAAACAATTGGTCTATCAACCTCTGTGCCTCTGACGGATTTGTGACAGGATCGCCACTTAATGAGCCCAAACGGGCGAAACGTGCTGCCAAATTGGCAATCATCACCTCAGGAAGAGCATTGTGGTCCTCCGAAAGTATGAGCAGAAGATCTCCTATCATTGTCTGCACCTTGCCGGCCTCTGCACTATATCCTTCCGGCACTCCATTGACCACCACGGTATCGGTTCCGAATGGAGCGATATCGAATCCCAATGCAGCCAGCATCTGCGAATGCTCTTCAAAAAGACACATGTTTTCCACGCCTACCTGAACCGATACAGGGAAAAGTGCGGTCTGGGTCACGTGTGCATTCTTCGACATGGCGTCAAGGAAGCGGTCATACAGTATCCTCTCCATTGCACGGTTGATGTTCACGACCATCAGACCGCTGCGGGCACTTGTTATGGCATAACGTCCCTGAAGCATCAGTACGGTCTTGCTTGGAGCCAGCTTGTCCTCAAACAATTTTCCGTAATCATCCCTCTTCTCCACATAATGAGGCATGGAAGGCATTGCCTTCGGCATAGACTCATCAACGGGGCCAGGAGTGAATGAGTTGGAGAAAGGTGATGCAACTGAAGGGAACCCGTCGTTATCAAAAGGATTGTATGACATATCCAGTCCCGGCTGAGGCTCCGCCACAGGATGGAACTCGTCAAAATTCTTTCCGAAGGCAGGGATATCAGGCACACCTTCACGGTCAAAATCTATGCTTTCACCGAACGAATTCTTTCCGAGAGTCTCCCTTATGCAGGCATAAAGGATCTGGAAGAGCACACTGTCATCCTCAAACTTTATCTCGGTCTTTGTAGGGTGGACATTTACATCGACCGCCTGAGGGTCAACATCCAGATATATGAAATATGTAGGCGTATAACCATCCGGAATCAGGTTTTCATATGCCTTCATCACAGCCTTATGCAGATATGGGCTCTTGAAATATCTGCCATTGATGAAGAAATACTGGTTGCCCAACATCTTCCTGGCAGCATCAGGACGTCCAACGAATCCTCTTATCGACACGACTGTAGTATCTGCCTGAACATCCACCACCTCGTTTGCAAGATTGGACCCGAGAGTATCCTGGATCCTGAACTTGAGCGACTTGGCAGGTTTCAGGACATAGACGTCCTTGCCGTTATGTGTGAGTGTGAATCCTATGTCCGGGCGTGTCAGAGCCACTCTGGTGAACTCTGTGACTATATGCTTGAACTCCACATTGTCCGACTTGAGGAACTTGCGTCTTGCCGGCACGTTGTAGAACAGGTTGCGAACGCTGAAGTTGGCTCCGCGCGCAGTCGCGACCTCCTCTGTCGAGAGGTGGCGCGAGTCGGCATACTCCACCTGGCATCCGACCTCGTCTTCCTCACGGCGTGTCTTGAGAGTGACTTCGGCGACAGCCGCTATCGAGGCGAGTGCCTCTCCGCGGAAGCCGAACGTCAGTATGTTGTGCAGGTCCTCTGCCGTATAGAGCTTTGATGTGGCATGTCTCTCAAAACAGAGTACGGCCTCATCCGGAGACATTCCGCAGCCGTTGTCTATGACCTGGATCAATGTCCTTCCGGAGTCCTGGATGACAACCGTGACCTGGTCTGCACCGGCGTCCACGGCATTCTCCATAAGCTCCTTCACCACGGACGCAGGCCTCTGCACGACCTCTCCCGCAGCGATCATGTTCGCTATATTCGATGGTAATATTCTAATATCCATATTATTTTCCGAGGGAGTCAATCAATATCGGGAAGTACTTGTAGATCAGATACACCACCGCAAACAGCAGGATCGTCGTAACCACTCCGATGATCTTCTGGTTGCGTCCGACCTCCTCCGTACGCGAATAGTTTCCGTCACGGAAGCTGCCCCTGATGTGCTTGCCTGGCTTGTATGGCTCATCTGGCTTCGTGAAATCGCCATACTTCTTCCTGCGCTCCTCTGCCTCTGGGTCATAGAAACGTGGCTTATAGCTGAACTTGCGCACTTCCTGCGTACCGAAAAACTTGAAACTGAATCCCATAATCTATCATTAACTGCTTTAACAAGCAAAATTAATGTTTTTTATTTACTTTTGTAGAAATAATTTCAGTTATATGGATATTAGGATAGGAAACGGATATGATGTCCACGCACTCGCCGAGGGACTGCCGCTCTGGCTCGGAGGCGTGAAGGTGGAGAGCCCTCTCGGATGCATCGCACACTCCGACGGCGATGTCGCCATACATGCTCTTTGTGATGCACTTTTAGGAGCATTGGCTCTGGGTGACATAGGCAAGCACTTCCCCGACACTTCCGACGAGTTTGCCGGCATAGACAGCAAGATCCTGCTCGGCAGGGTCATGGAGCTCATCTGGTCACGCGGCTGGCATGTCGTGAACGCTGACATAACCATAGCCATGCAGCGTCCGAAGCTCGCACCTTACATCGTACCCATGCGCGAATGTCTGGCTTCCTTGATGCAGATCCCTGTAGAACGGGTTTCAGTGAAGGCGACCACCACGGAGAAGCTCGGCTTCGTCGGCCGCAGCGAGGGCTGCGAGGTCTACGCCGTCGCTCTCCTCAGACACGACGAGACAGAAACTGCTGATTGATATGGGCAAAAGACTACTCATAACCGCGCTTTGCGCTCTTGGACTGCTTTCCTGCACCGGACAACGCTCCGATGGCGATTTCACATTTGATGAACTCGCCCTGCTGCACACATCCGACAGCATCATGCGCGTGCTGACCATCGCCGACAGCCTCGACCTGCAGGTACTACGCTCGCAGAGCGCTGACCTCTCCGAGGCCGCGCTCCGCTCCGAGGACTACGCCCGCCTCGCCCGCCTGATGGTCGCGACAGTCACCCATCCCTCCCAGGACGGCGTCGGCATAGCCGGCCCGCAGGTCGGCCTCAACCGCAGGGTCGTTGCAGTGCAGAGATTCGACAAGCCGGGTGAACCGTTCGAAGTCTACCCCAACATAAGCATCGTGTGGGCCTCAGACTCGTTGGCTTACGGACCCGAGGGCTGCCTGTCCGTCCCGGACCGCCGCGGCGAAGTCCTCCGCTCACAGGAAGTCGTGATCGAATATGCCTCAACAGATCATGAGAATGGTCTTAACATGGTCAAAGACACCGTGAAAGGCTTCACAGCAGTGATCTTCCAGCACGAAATCGACCACCTGGAAGGCATCCTATATATAGACAGGCTGTAAAAACTGCAATTTTTCTAAAAAAGTTTTGCATTTTAACAAAACATTCATACCTTTGCAGTCCCAATTCAAAAAACGGGAAGCCAAATTGAGATATGGTGTAATGGTAGCACTACAGATTCTGGCTCTGTCAGTGAGGGTTCGAGTCCTTCTATCTCAACAACATTTTGACATAAGTCATGGCGGGATAGCTCAGCTGGTTAG
>SUYV01000031.1 GCA_015060255.1 Bacteroidales bacterium
ACGAACCCTGGGTTCTCATCCCAGGACACAAAAAAAAGAAGTCCGAAGACTTCTTTTAGGGTGCCCAGTGGGATTCGAACCCACGACATTCAGAACCACAATCTGACGCTCTAACCAACTGAACTATGGGCACCATGTTGGTTTAAGGACTGCAAAGATACGTAAAAATTTCAATTCTGCAATACGGGCTGCAAAAATTTTGCATATCTTTGCTAGGACAACACAATGATTATGGGACGTGAAATCAAATTCTCCCTTGTATATAGGGATATGTGGCAGTCATCAGGCAGATACGTGCCGACTGTCGATCAGTTGAAACAAGTGGCTCCGGCCATCATAGACATGGGATGTTTTGACCGTGTCGAGACCAATGGCGGAGCATTCGAACAGGTCAACCTCCTCTTTGGAGAAAATCCCAACAAGGCCGTCCGCGAATGGACTGCGCCATTCCATGCTGCCGGCATACAGACCCACATGCTCGAACGTGGACTAAATGCCCTCAGAATGAACCCAGTGCCCGCAGACGTACGTGAGCTTATGTATAAGGTCAAGAAGGCTCAGGGCACAGACATCTCCCGTTCATTCTGCGGCCTCAATGACCACCGCAATCTCCGCCTCAGCGTCGAATATGCCAAGAAAGGCGGCATGATATCGCAGGTGGCTCTTTCCATCACCAACTCTCCGGTCCACACCGTTGAATACTACATGGGCGTAGTGGACAAGGTTGTCGAATACGGTTGCGACGAGATCTGCCTCAAGGACATGGCAGGCGTCGGCAGACCATCCTTCCTTGGCGAACTCACACGCCAGATCAAGAAGAAATACCCACACATAGCGGTACAGTACCACGGCCACTGCGGCCCCGGCTTCTCTCCGGCCTCGATGCTCGAAGTCGCCCGCGCCGGTGCAGATTACCTCGACGTGGCGGTAGAGCCTCTCTCATGGGGCAAGGTCCATCCGGACGTGATCACCATCCGCGAGATGCTCAAAGCCGACGGCTTCACGGTCAAGGACCTCAACATGAACGCATACATGGAGGTCAGGGCGCTGACCCAGAAGTTCATAGATGACTTCCTCGGCTATTGGATAGACCCTAACAACTCGCACATGAGCTCGCTCCTGGTAGGATGCGGCCTTCCGGGCGGCATGATGGGCTCGATGATGGCCGACCTCAAGGGCTTCCACGGCGCGATCAACGCTTCGCTCCGCGCCCAGGGCAAGGCCGAGCTCAGCCTCGACCAGCTGATGGTCATGCTCTTCCAGGAAGTGGAATACGTATGGCCTCGTCTGGGATATCCGCCGCTCGTGACACCGTTCAGCCAGTATGTCAAGAACACGGCGCTGATGAACCTCATGAACATCCTCAAGGGCCAGCCTCGCTGGACGACCATAGACAAGGACACCTGGAACATGATCCTCGGCAAGATGGGAACCCTTCCGGGCCCGCTCGCTCCCGAGATTGTGGAGCTGGCAAGGCAGAAGGGACTCGAGTTCTACACCGGCAACCCGCAGGACGCCTTCCCGAACGAGCTCGACAGGTTCCGCTCTATGATGAAGGAAGAGGGATGGGATGTCGGACATGACGAGGAAGAACTCTTCGAGTTTGCTATGCACGAGAGACAGTATCGTGATTACAAGAGCGGCGTGGCGAAGGAACGCTTCCGCGCAGACCTCGAGGCGGCGAAGGCCAAGGCCGGCGCACCGATCGTGATCGAACGCCCGGTGGTCGAGATGCCGAAGTACGACATCGACGAGATCGTGAAGAAATATCCGAACGCGGTCCCTGTCCAGGCCCCAGTAAAGGGTCAGCTCATGTGGCAGTATGATGTGGAGGATGCCTCTACGGCACCTGTGGCGGGAACCGAAGTGAAGGCCGGCGAGCCTATGAGTTACGTCCAGACCTACTATGGATTCGAAGAGGTCGTTCCGGCTGTTTCCGGACGTATAGTAGCGGTATGCTGCCGCCAGGGCGACATTGTTGCCAAGGGAGAGATCCTGGCATTTGTTCAGTAGCAAATTATACGAGACAAAAAGTCGAAATATTTCTTGCTTAAATGCTTCATTCGCAGTAATTTTGCAGTTCATGCGCAAAAATGCGAATGAAGCATTTTGCATTGTGCGCGACCCGGTGTGAATCAACAGAAGAAAATAAAAATAAGCAAATACAAACTATTATGAACACAAACAACAAAAACAACGTCTGGGCCGTAGAAACCTACGAAACCCCGACAATCGCAACGCTCGAAGTCCTGAGCGAAGGTGTGCTTTGCATGTCATCTCCAGACAGCACTATTGAGGACGCAACAGAAGATGATTGGGGAACACTTTAAACTGTGATGATTATGAAAAAGGTATTTAAATCACTTTTTGTAATCGTCGCAGCGATGATTACATTCGCAGGTTGTGCAAAACAGGAAATCGACGCCCCTGCAACATCTGAGACAAAGACAGTTCAGTTCTTTGCTGAGTCAATCGAGACCAAGACCGCTTTCGGAACACCAGACGGTAAAACTTATCCGACTCTTTGGACTGTAAATGATTCGAAGGTTAAGCTTTCTCTTAACTATGCTTCTCCAAAAGATGCAGATGTAGAAGTCTCTGATGATTTTACAGCAGCAAGTTTTACTGCTGAAATTGAAGATGATGCATCTGGAGCATACGTGTTCTATGCGATGAGCCCTGCATCTGCGTTTAATAGTTTTCATGCAAATAATAAGTATTTGTCTGCTAATATCTCTACAACGCAGACACCACTCGCAAATTCTGTAGACGAAAAGGCTCAGGTTCTGTATGCGGTTTCAGAGCAGTTTGATGAGATGCCTTCATCAGTATCTCTTAACTTCAAGCATTTTACAGCATATGGTAAACTTTCTTTTGTAAACCTTGATCTTGGTGATGCAGCAGTTACTTCGGTTGCAATTACTTCAAGTGTAGACTTTGCAGGAAGGTGGAACTATATGGTAGAAACCGGAGAATTTCAGGAGAATAGCGGCTCCTCTGAGATTACATTGTCTACATCAAATACTGAGAATCTCTGGTTTGCTTGTGCTCCAGTTGATATGAATAATCAGACTCTCACTTTCACTGTTAATACAGATAAGGGTCCTCTTTCTAAGACTGTAACACTTACCAATAAGAAGTTTGAGGCAGGAAAGATTGCGACCATGAAGGTAGATATGGCAGGAATCGAGTTTGCTGAATCCGTAGTTTACGAACTTGTCACAGATCCTTCTAATTTAACAGTTGATAGTGAAATCATTATTGTTGCAGCTGATTCTGATGTTGCGTTGAGTACAACACAGAATAACAACAATAGAGGTCAGGCAGGTGTTACCAAGGATGGTGATACAATCTCAGACCCAGGCTCTACTGTTCAGGTAATTACTATAGAGGATGGTACTAAGGATGGAACAGTGGCTTTCAATGTTGGAAATGGTTATCTTTATGCTGCATCGGCAGGTTCAAACTATCTCAGAACAGAAACTACCTTATCTGATAATAGTTCTTGGACTGTGTCTATTGCCGATGGTGTAGCTACTATTGTTGCCCAGGGAACAAATACTCGAAATACAATGCAGTATAATTCGAGTAGTTCTATATTCGCTTGTTATTCAAGCGCATCTCAGAAAGCTGTATCTATTTACAAACGTCAAGGTACAGGCTCTGCACCGCTTCCAAAACTTACAGCACCAGTTGTAACTGCTGAACTGAATGGTGATGAGACAGGAATCGATGTTTCATGGGAGGCTGTAGAAAATGCAACTTCATATGTGATATCAGGAATTGGTGACGATGTAGAAACAACAGAGACTTCTTATTCATTCACTGAACTCGCTTCCGGAACATATACAGTTTCTGTTAAGGCTGTAGCAGAGGGTTATAGATCAGCAACTGGAACTGCGGATGCAGTTATTGTTCCATCTGCCGAAGATGATGAAGTAGGTGAATCAGTGACTGAGACTTTGAAGATTATAGCTACTACAGGTGTTCTCGCGTCAGATAGCGGTTCTATTTCATGGACAGGAACTAACTTTACATGTACAAACATTAAGGGAAGTACGGCAATTCGTACCACTGATAGTGATCATTTCCGAGTGTACGCGAATTCTAGTTTGAAATTCACAGGTTTGAATGAAAAGAAGTTTACTAAACTTGTTGTTACTTGTACAAGTTCTTCATATGCTACTGTCCTGCAGAATGGAACATGGTCTTCTGGAGTTTCTGTATCCGTAAGTGGCTCAGTTGTGACAATTACATCAACAGATCTTTCTGAGATCTCTGTTACAGTTTCAGCTCAGACCCGTATCAATAACGTCGAAGCTACGCTTCAGTGACCATCATCCGGCGGAGGCGTCGGGGGTGATGAATCCACGGAAAATGGAGGGTCCGGCGGGGACGGCGGATCCTCTGAGTCCGGTGGTTCGGAGCCGGCTGTAGATGCTGCCTGGCTTGAGCTGCCGGGAGCGGTGAGCGGAAGTGATTGCGTCGTTAATACCTATTATGGATCTTCGACCACTGACGCCAACCGCAACTACACCCATTGTTACGACAAGTCGACATACACTTCGTTGTGGACGGCGTATCATTTGAATTCGAGCCACATGGGGTTCCTGACTCGTCCGGATGAATGGACATATAGCCCGAGTATCAGTTCATCACATCAGGTAAATCTTTGTTCTCGCAGCTATAATGACGGTTACTCCCGCGGTCACCTGATCCCGAATGCTTCTCGAAACGGCATAAGCGCCATGCAGTTGCAGACGTTCTATGTGACTAATGCTGTGCCGCAGATTCAAGATAATTTCAATGGAGGGATATGGCAGAATCTGGAGGCTGCACTTCAGTCGATAGCAGAGGATGAGGAAATCTACATCGTGACAGGTGTCGCTTTCAATAAGGTGGGGGAAACGAAGTCGGTGACATATACGACAGCCAAGGATGACACCAGGAGTGTGCCGGTGCCGAACTACTTTTATAAGGTTGCTCTTAAGGTAAAGATGTCCGGAACTTCTGTGACATCTGCCAGCGCAGTAGGATTCTGGTTCGAGCATAAGACTTATTCTGACTCTTATACAAACTATGTTGTCTCAGTAGACCAGATCGAGGCTTGGACCGGATTTGACTTCTTCGTGAATCTTCCGGATACCGTTGAGGTAACGGCCGAAAGCAACAAAAACTGGACATCATTCCAGAACTTCTAACCGAACATAATAGATAAAAGAGTGATGCATCAAGAATCATCAGAGACTTGATGCATCACTCTTCTTTTATGCCGCATCATAACCCATCCTTTACAATCATTCCCATAGCCATCCCCCTCACCCGTTGAGCGGACAGAGGGCGCTACAGGCCACAAATCCCACTCAACGGCCGCGCCCTAAAAACAATGTCCGGAGGCGGGGAGCGCTCCGGACATTAGGATGGGTGTCTTTGATGTTGATTATTTCAGGACTGCCTTTGTTCTTGCTGCCAGTGCTTCAGGCACGTGCTGGTAGCCGTCCTTCTTGTATGTTCCTTCGATGGATTTGTATTCTGTCACCTGACTGATGCCTGGCCCTGCGCTCTGGTACCACTTCCATTCGATCTTGAGTTCTGCCTCTTCTTCCTGCATGATGGTGTTGATCGGGAAGCTGACATATCCGCCGCCGAGGACGAATTCGTATGAGTTGGTATCTGTAATTGTCTCGCCGTATGCGTTGTGACAGAGTCTGAGGATGTACTGCCCCTCCTTCTCTGACGGCTGCTGGACGAGGTTGACCATATGAGCTGTCTTGCTGCCGACCTTGAACGGCATCATTACATATACATTGATATATCCTCCTGATATCCAGAGGTATTCGATGTGTACAGGGTCTTCTACATACACTTCCTCTGCAACCTCTGCTCCGACTGCCACGATGTCCTTGATGAGGACGCTTGCGAGGGCGTTAAGCCTGATGTCATACTCGTTGTCCGCTCCGTCGGCAGTCTTGTTGAGCACGTCGCATATGACGATCGCGCGCTTCATTGTGTCCAGTCTTCCTGCGCAGTTCTGTTCTGCTACGTTGAAGATATTGCCCTGGTCAGATGTGAATATGCCGTTGACTACGTTGCCCATTGTGGCGTTGTTATACTGGATGGTGTTGTCTTTCTTGCAAGACACTGCCGCGAGGCAGAGGATTGCTGCGATGATGTATGCTACTGTCTTTCTTGTCATGTTTTTAATAATTTATTTGCGGTTTACAAGATGCATTTTGACACCTTTTCGTTGCATTAGCCGGCAAAAGTACATAAATTTGTTTGAAATAACACTATTGACATGATAACGTTCCTTCTTTCCATCCTGCTCCTGGTTGCGGGGTATTTCGTTTATGGCAAGATTGTAGAGAAGTATCTTGATGTGGATCCTTCAAGGAAGACTCCGGCTTATACAAAGGCGGACGGAGTGGACTTTCATCCTATGTCGACATGGAAAGTCTTTGTGATCCAGTTCCTTAACATTGCAGGTCTGGGGCCGATCTTCGGAGCGGTCAGCGGCGCGGCCTTCGGTCCTGCGGCGTACATATGGATTGTCGTGGGATGCATCTTCATGGGTGCGGTGCATGATTTCTTCGCTGGAATGATGTCGATCCATACGGGAGGCATGAACATGCCGGAAGTGACTGCGAAGTATCTCGGAAAGAGGATGAAGGGCTTCATGAACTTCGTGGTAGCGTTCCTGCTCATGGCGGTGGGAGTTTCGTTCGTCATAGGACCTGCAGGCCTCATGCAGAACCTTACGGGCATAGACAAGGAGATATGGCTGTATATAATATTCGGATACTATATCCTGGCGACCCTTCTGCCGGTTGACAAGATCATCGGAAGCATATATCCGTTCATGGGAGCGATCCTTCTGTTCATGGCCTTCGGAGTCGGTGTAATGCTGATCGTGGGTGACATCAACGGTACTCACGAGATCATGGAACTGACGCCTGCTGTCCTTAAGAACTGGCATTCAAATCCTGAACAGAACATGATCTTCCCGATGATGTTCATAGTCATTTCTTGCGGAGCGATATCGGGATTCCATGCGACGCAGTCGCCTATGATGGCGCGCTGCCTCAAGAATGAAAAGCACGCACGTCCGGTATTCTATGGAGCCATGATCGCTGAGGGTATAGTGGCCATGATATGGGCAACTGCGGCGATATCATATTTCGGTGGCCCTGACGGACTGAATGCGGCAATGTCCGACACCGGTACAATGGTGAACGGAGTCCTCGTGAAGAATGCCCAGGCTGCGGATATAGTGGACATGATATGCAAGAGCTGGCTCGGAAAGGTGGGCGCGGTTATCGCCATCCTCGGAGTGGTCATATGCCCTATCACTTCGGGAGACACGGCGTTCAGAAGCCTCCGCCTCTCGGTTGCAGACTTTCTGAAGTATGACCAGAAACCTATAGTCAAGCGACTTGTCGTATGTCTTCCGATTTTTGTGGCGGCATTCTTCTTCTGCAAGGTGGATTTCTCTACAGCGTGGAGCTACCTCGGCATAGCAAACCAGATCCTGGCATCCCTTGTCCTCTGGACAGGTGCGGCATATCTTATAAATAAAGGAAGGTCGCATTGGATGTGTTCCATCCCTGCAACCTTCCTGACTTTCATTTGCGTATGCTTCCTTATGGTCGCTCCGCTCGGCTTCGGCCTGGCGCCGGTTGTCGGCTATATCGCCGGTGCTGCCGTTGCTATTCCTGCCTTTGCGTTCTGTGTTGTCAAAGGACGCAGACGCATGGTGCTTCAGCCTTAGACCGTGTACTTCTTACGGGTAGGACGTCCGACGAGCTGGATGTCGAATCCCTCTATGCGGTATCCCTTGACTCTCTTTCTGCTTAAGTGGGCCTCGATAAGGCTCACAAGGTCGTCGTCAATCACGTCCTTGAACACGTGGTTGTCCTGATCGTAGAAATGAAGATGCTTGAATGTGTTTACATCGAAGTACATCTTGTTGTTGGCGCTGAGACGATAGTTGTATACGCCAATCATGGCAAGATGTGTCAGAATGTTGTAGACTGATGCAGTAGTCACCTTGGCGGTACCTTTGTCTTTGATCACTTCTGTCACCATGTCGGCAGAAGCGTGTCCGAGCGACATCATGGCCTCGTGTACGGCCAGTCTTTGTGGTGTGGCCTTGAGGGAATGTTTCTTCAGTAGAGTCTTGAACTCTTCAATGTTCGGGCATTTGTGATTATTCATTATGTCATGTTTTATGGTAGCAAAGATATTCCTTTTAGGGTAAAAATCAAAATAATTTTGAAATATTCAAATTTGTAGCGTTTCTTTTATTCTTTAAAATGTGTTAATTCCGTTAAAAAGTGGTATTTTTGTCGCCGTTTTTAAAATGGAAGCACATACATGAAGAAAATAAGAAATCATACATCGTATGCCCTTATCACCGGAGCTGCATCCGGAATGGGCCGTATCTACGCCATCAAGCTTGCCAGGATGGGGTATAATGTAGTAATTGTGGATATCAATGCTGCAGGATTGGCTGAAACGGCGGCAAAGGTGAAGGAAACGTCGGAGGCTTCAGTGCTCGAGGTGGTGCAGGACCTTTCGACCATGGATGCGGCAGACAAGGTATTTGAAGCTACAGAGGCTGCAGGCTGCGTGGTGGAAGTTCTTGTGAACAATGCCGGAGTGATGTATTGCCAGGGAATAGCTGAGACTTCCGAGCGTATGCTGAAACTGATAATGATGGTTCATATGCATACTCCTATGATGCTGTGCAGGAAATACGTCGGGGGAATGAAGGAGAGAGGCTGTGGCTATATCCTGAATATATCTTCTCTGGCAGCGTGGATGAGCTGGCCTGGTATCGGTATGTATGGAAATACCAAGATGTTTGTCAGGAACTATTCGAGAGAGCTCAGGATAGAATGTCAAAAGACAGGTGTAAGTGTGACTAATGCTTATTTCGGAGCGGTGGATACTCCGCTTATTCCGCTTAAGGACAGCCTTCGCAAGCTGGCGCGTTGTCTTACAGTGATGATCACGCCTGAAAAGGCTACCGAAAGAGCTCTCAGGGCGACATTCAGAAGACGTAGAGGAACCATGCCCGGCTTGTTGAACAAGATTTTCCTGCCGTTCATCATCATCCTTCCGGACTTCCTTCTGGGATGGATTTATAGAATGGCAAAGCCATATCTGATGAAAGTCTGAGAAAAAACATTATATTTGCAGATTGCGCAATAGATTTATATATGGAAACAGTTAAATGTCTTATTATCGGAGGTGGTCCCGCAGGTTATACTGCGGCTATTTATGCTTCAAGGGCAGACCTCGCACCAGTAGTATACGAGGGTATTCAGCCAGGCGGTCAGTTGACGACAACTACTGATATCGAGAATTATCCCGGTTTCGAGAACGGTATCTCAGGCCAGGTTCTTATGGATACAATGAAGGCCCAGGCTGTACGTCTCGGAGCTGATATCCGCACAGGTGCAGTCACAGAGGCCGATCTTTCCAAGAGGCCTTTCAGAATTGTCATCGATGGAACAAATGAGGTGTTCGCGGAGACTCTCATCATAGCTACAGGAGCTACAGCCAAATATCTTGGACTTCCTTCTGAGATCAAGTATCGTGGACTCGGAGTATCGGCGTGCGCTACATGTGACGGATTCTTCTACAGGAAGAAGACTGTTGCAGTTGTAGGTGGAGGCGATACTGCCTGTGAGGAGGCTACATATCTCGCAGGTCTCTGCAAGAAGGTCTATATGATCGTCCGCAGGGATGTCCTCAGGGCGTCTGAGGCGATGCAGGAGCGTGTGAGAAATACAGAGAATATCGAGATCCTCTGGAACTGCAATACTCAGGAGGTGCTTGGAGACGAATACGGAGTCACCGGAGCCAGACTTCTCAGAAAGGATGGCGAGGTTTTTGATATAGCAGTCGACGGATTTTTCCTTGCGATCGGACATCACCCTAATTCTGAGCTCTTCAGCCAGTGGGTTACAGTGGACAAGGAAGGCTACATCGTTACAGACGGCAAGACCGCCAAGACAAATGTCGAGGGAGTGTTCGCTGCCGGCGACGTGCAGGATCCGCTTTACAGACAGGCCATCACAGCCGCTGCTTCAGGCTGCCGTGCAGCTCTTGATGCAGAGAAATTCCTTAAAATGCAGTAAGAAAGATGAAATTGAGAAACCTTTTTGTGGTGCTGACCGCCATTGTTGCGATGACCTCATGCAAATCGCAGTATGAGATCCTTCTCAACAGCAATGACGCAGATGCAAAGTATGAGGCGGCCTTCCAGTATTTCAACGACAGGAAGTTCTCCAAGGCAGCGTCTCTTTTCGAGTCGCTCTCAGTGCTTACAGACGGCACAGAGCGCGATGACACAGTGAGATATTACTGGGGCCTCAGCAACTACAGGTTCAAGGACTATTATACAGCGGAGACAAACTTCGACCAGTTCATCACGAGCTATCCCCGCAGTCCGTTCACATCGGAGGCGAGATATCTCCGTCTGGACTGCCTATATCGTCAGACTTTGAGATATGAGCTTGACCAGACTCCTACATATAAGGCAATCAACGCTATTTCGGAGTATATACTCGAGTTCCCTTCCACTACTCATATGCAGGAGTGCCGTGATATGCTGGTGGAACTTAATGACCGTCTGGACAAGAAGGCATACGAGAGTGCCAAGCTATATTATAAGATGGAGGATTATCTTGCATCCAGAGTGGCTTTCAGAAATGTACTGAAAGAGGATGCCGAAAATATCTATAGGGAGGATATCCTTTATTATATAGCTATGTCATCCTATAAATATGCTCATCAGAGTGTCCCTGCCAAGCAGAAGGAGAGATATCTTTCATTCGTGGACGATTATCTTAACTTCATAGGTGAGATCCCTGAGTCACATTATCGCAAGGAACTGGATTCCGTGTACCAGAAGGCTCAGAAGGCATTGGGTCGTTCGGCCGTAGATACCGGAGATGACGAAATGTCGGAGAGGGATTTTGCTAAAGAGAGGAGAAAGCTTATTCGAGAAGAGAAAAAAGCGGCAAAGGAGTAAAATTTTTGAAACCAGCTCTGAATCCGTCGGTATAATTAAATAGAGAGAAATAATATTTATATAGAAATGGCAAATAAGAAAACACCTACAAACACTCTTACAAGAGACCTCTGCGATCTCGCAGCTCCTACTGGAAATATCTATGAGACAGTTGTAATCCTCTCAAAGAGAGCGAATCAGATCGCAATCGCCGAGAAGAAGGAGCTTACAAGAAGACTTGAGGATTTCAAGAACGACCGCGATACAATGGAGGAAGTTTTTGAGAACCGCGAGCAGATCGAGATCTCGAAGTATTACGAGAGACAGCCTAAGCCAAGTCTCGTTGCCGTAGAAGAGTTCCAGGAAGGCGAGATCTTCTACAGAATGGCAAAGCAGGACGAGGAGTAATATATGCTTAGCAGGCTTCAGGTCAGAAATTACGTATTGATAGACTCTCTGGAGATTGATTTTCCGGAGGGTCTGATTATTATTACGGGCCAGACCGGAGCCGGAAAATCTATTCTTCTTGGGGCTTTGTCGCTGATCATGGGCTCCAAGGCTGATTCATCTATGCTTTCAGATGGTGCAGACAATTGTGTCGTTGAGGCAGAGTTTGATGCGGTAGATGAATCTATGAGGGAACAGCTGGAAGAGAATGATGTCGAATGGGATGACGGACATATCATTGTAAGAAGGGTCGTGAACCGTTCCGGCAGATCAAGGGCTTTTGTCAATGATTCTCCTGTCCCGGTTACTCTGTTGCAGGAAATCTCATCTAATTTGATTGACATCCATTCCCAGCATCAGACACTGATGCTGTCTGACAGACAGTTCCAGTTGAGTATCCTTGACCACTACGCAGGCAATGTAGAGCTTCTGGCTGAGTGCGGAACCTTATGGCGTGAGCATGCATCCCTAAAGCAGCAGCTTGGGCATCTGGAAGACAGGATTGCGCGTCTGGCAAGTGACAAGGAATATAATGAAGCTCAGTTCCGTCAGCTTGAGTCAGCGTCGCTCAAGGAGGGTGAACTGGCTGAGCTTGAGGAAGAGCAGAAGCAGCTTGCCAATGCAGAAGAGATAAAAGGCAGTCTTTGCGCGATAGAGGAACTTTTCACTGCTTCTTCTTCAGGTGACCGCCTTTCCATCGATGCAACTCTTAAGGAGGCTGACAAGCTGTTGTCCAGGATTGGCCGTTTTGTTCCTGCGGCTTCTGAACTTTCTGCACGTATCGACAGCTGCCGTCTGGAGCTGGATGATATTCTTTCAGAGGTGGAAGACCTTAACTCGAGGACAGATGTGTCTGAGAGCCGACTTGAAATTGTCGAGGACAGGATGTCCCTTCTGTATGGATTGCTGAAGAAGCACGGATGTGCTGATGAATCTGAATTGATTTCTCTGCGTGACCGTCTTTCGGAGGAACTGTTCGATTCTACCAGGCTGGAGGAAGAAGCCGATGCGTTGAGAGAAGCGATCGCCAAGGCCGCCGGTAAACTGTCAGATACTGCCGATCTGCTGCATGCCAGACGTCTTGAGGCATCCGGAGCGTTTGCGTCCTGCATTACAGATTCCATCAAGGAGATGGAACTGCCGTATGCTGTATTTGAAGTCGAGGTCCTGGATGCTCCGTTGTCTGCTTCTGGAAAGGATACGGTCCAGTTCCGTTTCTCTGCTTCAGGAAAGAATCCTGTTGATGTCTCACGTTGTGCATCCGGTGGAGAGATGTCCCGCATAATGCTTTCGTTGAAGGATATGATGGCACGTTTCTCCGAGATGCCTACAATGATCTTCGATGAGATCGATACGGGTGTTTCCGGAAGTGTGGCCGACAAGATGGGATCCATGATATGTCAGATGGGCAATCATATGCAGGTCTTTGCCATCACTCATCTGCCTCAGGTCGCCGCCAAGGGTTCTGCTCACTATCTTGTTTCAAAGGATATAGATCCGGTGACTGGCAAAGCCGTATCATCAATAACGCGACTCTCAGATAAAAGTCGCGTCATGGAAGTTGCCAGAATGCTGAGCGGTTCCGTACTTACGGATGCTGCAATCGCAAATGCAAAGTCTCTTATTTCACAGGGATGATTGAATAATCCTTTCCGTAAATAATTCTTTTGATACCTGTATTGGTGAATCCACCTCCAGGAACAGGTCGGCATACAAAGCTGCTCTGCAGCATATTGCTGTCGCTCTTGTCTATCATCTGGTTCCAATATTCCCCATACTTTGAGTATAGTCCAAGGAAATATCTGGCTACATCATATCCCTGGAATGCAAACTGAGTCGGTTCTGTTCCGAACAGCGCCCTGTACTTCATTAGGAAGTTCTTCACGCGCTGATCTTCATAATCTATATAGTAAGTAAGACTGGCGTGCAGTGAAGTGTTGTGGAAGTTCTCGACTTCGATAGTTTCGAATGTCCTGATCTTGGCCGGTGCGTAAAGGATTACATTGAACTTGTCATGTATGATCAGGTTCAGATTCCTTACAACGTCATTGACGAATGCTTCGCTGTCTGATGCTATCACGACCCTGTTTACGCCTACGTCGGTCATTTTCTCCTCGATAGGTATCTGGATCTCACGTCCGTCAAGGATGCTGTATGAGAATGGTGTGTATGCAAGACCCGCAGAATCAAGAGCCGCGATCATCTTCCTTCCCTCGTCGTTTGCTCTTGCCTCCTTTTCGGATATCACTACTACCTTGTCATCTGACATGAGGTCTTCCTTTATCCATGCAGCCATGTCACGATACTGCGACATCTGTGATGAAGGGGCCTGAATAAAGGTCTCATGCTCGTTTGCAACAGCCTCGGACCGTGGATCCAGTGGAGAAATCACCGGGCCGATTCCAGGAGCAAGCGAGTAGAGTTTCCTTATGTCATCTGCAGCTACAGGACCGATTATAAGGTCGCTTGACTCCAGTCCTGCTTTGGTGGTTCCGAAACTGCCGTTGGCAATGTCGTATACCTCGAGGTCTACATCTATGCCTTCTTCTGTCATGTCCTTGGCCGCTAGAAGTGCTCCGCAGTAGAAGTCCATGTTGCCCCTGCTGCTTGATGCTCCTGTTGCCTTGAGAGGAATGAGCAGTGTTGCATTGACTTTGTTCAGGGTAGGGAATACCACCTGAACCGTATCCTTGTCTTCGAATGCGGTGTCAAGGTTCATATCCTCCTCTTCTGCAGTTTCGTTCTCAGTAGGAGGCTCTGATTCTTCCGGGCATATGCATATGGCAGGTGACGGGATGATCAGTTTCTGCCTGTTCTTGAGTTTCTTGTCCTTCAGGCCGTTTACAGCCATTATGGAATGTTCCGAGACTCCATACTTTTCTGCAATGGTGGCCAGGTCTTCGAACCATCTCACCATATGCACATTCCCTTCTACCTTCTTGTGTGGCAGTTCCTGTACTGCCGTATGCTTCTGGATCTCAGGATGCGACTCATTGGCTGCAATCGTTTCAGCTGTCGGTATCAGTATTATGGAGTTCTTCTTGAGGCCGGTTTCCTTGAGGGTAGGATTGAATCTGTAGATGTCATCGACAGTTACGTTATATGCCTTGCTTATGGAGAATAGAGTCTGCTTCTCCAGCACAATGTGCGAATGAAACACCTTGCCGTCGATCTTGACCTTCTCTTTAGAGATGGTTACCGGAGGTGCAACATAATCCTGCGCAGCAACTCTGTCCGCCAATACGGCAGATAAGGTTGAAATGATTGCAAGGCTTATTATAATGGCTTTGATTCGTCTCTCCATAATCATATCTTTATAATGTCCCGATAAACTCTGTCAGTCTGCGGGCAAATGTTTTCCAAGACAGTCTTTCTTTCTCAAGTCTTATGTTTTCAATGCAACGTTCCTTGATCTTAGGGTCGCTGAAGTATCGGAGGATCTCCTTGCATATTGCCTCAGGAGTACATTCTTTGGACACGATGCCTGTCCCTCGGTCTCCGATTGTCTCTTTCAAACCTCCCACATCGGTCACTATCATCGGTATCTCAAAATGATATGATACCGAACTGATTCCGCTCTGAGTGGCACTTCTGTACGGAAGTACAGCGAGATCCGCAGCTGAGAAGTAGTCTGTAACTTCAGAGTCCTTGATATATCTGAGGTTCTTGTATATGTAGTCCTTGTTCGGCAACCTGTCAATGATCTCCTGATATTTCTCAAATGAACCATATGGTTCGCCTGCAATTATCAGCTGATATCCTTCAGGCAGCATGCCGAATGCTTCAAGCAGGATGTCAAGGCCTTTATACATGCGTATGAGTCCGAAAAACAGTATGTTCCTCATACCATTCTTCAGACCGAGTTTGTTTTCTGCTTCTTCTCTTTCAAGTTTCTTGCCGAAATGAGAATAAAGCGGGTGCTGGATGACGGTGTATGTCGCATCTGCCTTGAGATCAAGCAGATCCTTTGACACCGCCTCGCATAATGTCACGCAACCGGAACTTCCCTTGAGGAAGTACCTTGTGAGTGGAGCGTCGAAGAAATGCTGCTCGTGCGGGATGACATTGTCAAGAATGGATACCACCTTGCAGTGTTTCTTCATCTTGCGTGTGATATATCCGAGGGATGGCGCAAAATACGACATCCAATATCTTACAATAAGTACATCCGGCTTCCAGTCGCGTATTTCCCTGTATGTACTTATATATGAAAAAGGATTGGCCGTATCCAGCAGAGATTCGCTCTCCACCGGTACGGCCTCATCGTCTGCTGTCACATATTGCGTCTTTCCCGGGAAGAGGAATTCCGGATATTGCCTTTTGAAGTTGAATGCCTTGACAATGTGTTCTTTGCTCAGTTCACCGTAAAGTGACGCGTTAAACTGAGAGATTCCTCCGCGATAGGGATAGAAGCAGGACAGTATTGCTATTTTCAATTATTTGCTCTGATTTTCGTTCTTTGATGCAATGTACTCCTCGTTGAGACCTGCAAGAACGTCGTTAGTAATGTCGAGGGTAGGGTCTGCTGTGATTACCGGTGCGCTGAGTGATACGACTCCGTCTCCCTCTGCGTCTCCCTGAGTAAGGATAATCATTGCATACTGCTTCTCTTCGTTATACTTCTTGATGAAAGTAGCGATGGCGTCGTTGATCTGGTTGTTCATCACGAGAAGCTCCTCGTTGATCTCATTGTTCTTCTGGTTTGCATAGTTGTTGAACTCGATCTCCTGCTGCTGGAGCTTCTGAGCCTCAGTCTCTGCCACTGTTCTGGTCATAAGACCCTTCTGTGCCTTCTCCTGGTACTTGTTTACTGCGTTTGCAAGGTTTGTCTCCCTTCTGGTGATTTCAGCCTGGATGTTCTGAACCTTTGTCTCTACCACTGCCCTGAGGTCGTTTGCCATGTCGTACTCAGCCATAACCTTTGTTATGTCTACATAAACGATAGCTCCCTTTGGCGCACTTGCGTCAACTGCTTCTGTTGTTTCGCCTGCAGGAGACTCAGTAGCCTCGCCCTTTGTCTGATTGCAAGAAACTGCTCCGAATGCTACAACGGCGCTCACTGCGAGGGCGCCGAGGAAATGGAATGTTGTTTTCATCTTATTGTTTTTGTTTTATTATTTTGTTTCCAAATCTGCTTTGCGGCAATAATTTACAAAGATAGTTAAAAAATCTTAACTTTGGACAGGTAGGCCTGTATTGTTTTCTCCAGACCCATATAAAGGGCGTCACTGATGATGGCATGGCCTATGGAAACCTCGTCAGTCCAAGGTATGTTCCTTATGAAGAATTCAAGATTTTCCAGATTGAGGTCATGGCCTGCGTTCAGTCCCAGACCGCATCTTCTGGCTTCTTCTGCCGTCTGGATGAAATCTGCTATTGCTGCTTCCGGATTCTTCGGGAACATGTCTGCATATGGCTCTGTGTAAAGTTCGACCCTGTCGGCGCCGCATGCCGCCGCTCCTTCCGCCATCTGAGGAAGCGCCCCGATGAAGATAGAGGTCCTGATGCCTTTCTTCTTGAATTCAGAGCATACATCAGTCAGGAAATTCCGGTTGGCTATCGTGTCCCAGCCTGCATTTGATGTGATGGCGTCTATCGCATCCGGAACCAGAGTCACCTGATCCGGAACCACTTCCATTACCAGATCGATGAACGAGTCAATCGGGTTGCCTTCTATATTGAATTCGGTTGTGATAAGCGGTCTTATCTCCCTTACGTCAGAATATCTGATGTGCCTCTCATCAGGTCGGGGGTGCACTGTGATTCCTTCAGCACCGAACTTTTCGCAGTTTACTGCAGCAAGTGTCACGTCCGGCATCTTTCCTCCGCGGGCGTTTCTGATGGTGGCAACCTTATTGATGTTGACGCTGAGCCTTGTCATAAGCTTGTTTTTAATTGATTCGTCCGACAAAAATATATAATAAACTTCAATTTTAAAGAATATTGTAGTATTTTTGACGCTTGATTTTCAGCAGATCATACATACTTGAAGATGAGAATTGCAGTATACATAGGGAATAAGGAGCTGCTTCGGGAGCAGAGGCTTCTAGGACTCATAAGCGAACTTGAATCGCAGGGCTGCGGATGCTATGTGCTTGAGGATGGACAGTCTCCTGATTCAGAGACGGATATGCTTCTGAGTGTTGGAGGTGACGGAACATTTCTTTCAGCCTCGGCTCTGGCTGTCGGAACAGACCTTCCGATTGCCGGTGTCAATCTGGGGAGATTGGGCTTCCTGTCAGAGAACCGTCCGGAAGACATTGCAAGGTCCTTGCCGGCAGGGGATTATGAGATAGAAGACCGTACGATCCTTAAGGCGGATGTCAGCGTACGGACAGCTGCGGATTTCTGGCCTTATGCCTTGAATGAATTCACCGTTCATCGCAGCGGAGCTGCCATGCTTGGAGTCGATGTGTCTATAGATGGTGTGGATCTTCCTGCATATTGGGCAGACGGTCTCATTGTGTCAACCAGTTCCGGATCGACGGCTTATTCACTCAGTGCCGGAGGACCTATCGTCCTGCCTCAGTCAAAGGTTCTTATCATAACTCCGATTGCACCGCATAACCTCAATATCCGTCCGCTTGTAGTCCCGGATACGGCAACTGTTTCTCTTAGAGTGCATTCGCGAGATGGAAAGGTGATCCTGACAGCAGACAACAGGACGGCTGAAATCAAGGAAGGAACGGAGATTGCAATCAGCGTGGCACAGTTTTCGCTTAAACGTGTCCGGCTCAACAGCTCCAATTTTATCAATGCCCTGGTGGAAAAACTGTTCTGGGGCGAGGACGTAAGAAACATCAAGTAAATTATGGCAACAGAAGAAAGGACCAATGTGCCTGTCCATGTATCTATGATAATGGACGGAAACGGACGTTGGGCTAAGGAAAGAGGAAAGGAAAGGGTATATGGGCATTTCGAAGGTGTCGGCAGCGTGCGCGCATGTGTTGAAGCGGCGGTTGAGACCGGTGTCCGTTACTTGTCCCTATATGCATTTTCGGAAGAGAACTGGAATCGTCCGGAGGCAGAGGTCAAGACGCTCATGGGTCTGATGGTCAAGGCTATGGCTGATGAGATGGATGAGCTTGACAGAAACGGCGTCCGTTTTATGGTCATCGGTAACCGGGAACGTCTCGACAAGGACTTGAACGATGTGGTGGATGCCTGTATGGCCCGTACTGCAGGAAACCGTACACTTACTCTCATAATATTTCTCAGCTATAGCGGAAAATGGGATATCCTTCAGGCTGCCAAGAAGATGGCTGTAAAGATGCTGGAAAATCCTGAGAAGGCTGATGAGATACTCGACATGGGTGTTGAAGGCTTTGACCGGTATCTTGCAACGGCTGGGATCCCTGATCCGGATCTTATTGTAAGGACTTCAGGAGAATGCCGTCTGAGCAATTACCTTCTTTGGCAGGGTGCATATTCCGAACTGCTTTTCGTGGATACGCTATGGCCGGATTTCCGAAAGGACGAGTTCCGAAAAGCTCTTGAATACTACGCAAAACGCGACAGGCGTTATGGAAAAGTAAAATAATTGCTTATATTTGCAGTTTTGAATTTAAGTACATTGAGATGAGAGTTTGCCGAATAGTCTTCCTTGCGCTTGCCATGGTCCTGTCGTTGCCCTTGTGGGGACAGCAGGCGGGCAAGGATGTCGTGGTAGATTACAATAATCCAAAGAAATATATAGTCGGAGGAGTCAGGATTGAAGGAAACAGCTATCTGTCGCCTGAGCAGATCCAGCAGGTTGCGGGACTGCACAAGGGAATGGAGGTTACTGTTCCCAGCGAGGAGATGTCTTCAATTGTAACCAGGCTTTGGCATCAGAGATATTTCGAGGATGTCGCAGTTGCGATTGATTCCATTGCTCCGTCTCGGGATACAGCTTTCTTCAAGATCTCTATCGTGGAACGTCCTCGTGTATCAAGATGGACATTCAGCGGAGTGAAAAGCGGTGAGCAGAAGGAACTCCTTGAGAGACTGAATCTTCGTCGTGGAGGAGAGTTCTCTGAATATGTTGCCAAGACAGCTTCCGATATCATCAAGAGATATTACAAGGAAAAAGGTTTTCTCAATGTAGGAGTCGATGTCAATACAAAGCGCGATACGGTGATCAAGGGCGCGATCCGGGTACAGTTCGCTGTCGACAGAGGGGAGAAGGTCAAGATCAAGAAGATAACATTCTCAGGTAACGACCACGTCAAGGAGACCAAGCTAGTGCGTTCCATGAAGAAGACAAGGGACGCACGTCTGATGAACTTCTTCAGTTCTAAGAAATTCAACGAGAGTGAATATGAGAATGACAAGCGGGCGATGATCAGTGCTTTCAATGAAGCCGGTTATCGTGATGCCAGGATTGTCAAGGATACCATGTATTACATAGAGCCGGGTCGTCTCCAGATCGATTTCGAGATTGACGAGGGCAAGCAGTATTTCTTCAGAGACATCACATGGACCGGTAACTCTGTCTATAGTTCTGAGACTCTCGATGAAATCCTCATGATCAATGAGGGAGATGTGTACGACGTGGTGACGATGGAGAAGCGACTTTTCGGTGGCGGAAAGCAGAATGAATATGATGTATCCAAGCTCTATCGCGACAACGGATACCTGTTCTTCAATCTCCAGCCTGTAGAGATGAATATCGAGGGCGATTCGGTAGATGTGGAAATGCGTATCGTGGAGGGCAAGCCTGCTACATTGAACAATATCGTAATCAATGGTAATGACCTGACCAATGAGAGGGTGATCCGCCGTCAGGTATTCACCCGTCCGGGATATCTCTTCAGCCAGTCAGATTTCGAGCGCTCGATCCGAGAGATCGCGTCAATGGGCCAGTTCGATCCTGAGGCCATCACGGATCCGGCGAAGGGATACTCGATCATTCCTAATCAGTTGAACAATACGGTAGATATCGTATATAACGTCACCGAGAAACCTTCCAGCCAGCTTGAGCTTTCCGGTGGATGGGGTGGAAATACATTCGTTGCTACAGTCGGAGTAAGCTTCAACAACTTCTCGACACGAAGGTTCTTTGACAAGACTGCATGGCGTCCGGTACCGCTCGGAGATGCGCAGAATCTCTCTGTCCGTTTCCAGACCAACGGTACATACTACACGAGCCTCTCGGCAAGTTTCTCTGAGCCTTGGCTCTTCGGAAAGAAGCCGACATCGCTCAATATGTCGCTCTACTATACAAGACAGACAAACTCATACATCTATTATAATATCCTCAACAATGACGAGTATATGGAGGTGTATGGATTTGCGGCAGGTCTCGGAAAGCGTCTGAAGTGGCCTGACAACTACTTCGTGCTTTACAACCAGCTCAGCTGGCAGACGTACAAGCTTCAGAACTGGGCATATCAGTTCATGTTCGATACAGGTATCTCACATAACCTCAGCTATACGTTGAGCCTCTCGAGAAACTCGACCGACCAGCAGATATATCCGCGTCAGGGTTCTGATTTCAGTTTCTCATTGCAGCTGACTCCTCCTTACTCTCTCATGAGAAAGAAGAATCACGGTATCCTTGATGAGAACGGCAAGCCGACCGTCGCTGAAAGCTGGAAGGATATCAACTATAATCTCCAGACATCTCAGGACCGCTACAAGTGGATCGAATATCATAAGTGGTCATTCAAGGGTGCTATTTATACCAAGCTCGTAGGAGACCTTGTCCTGATGGCGCGTGCACAGTTCGGATACCTGGGATATTACAACAGGAACTGGGGTTATTCTCCATTCGAGGGATTCCGTGTCGGTGGTGACGGTATGTCGGGTTATGATACTTATGGCTCGGAAATTGTATCTCTCCGTGGTTATGAGAACTATTCGCTGACTCCACTTGCATCCGATAACAGCACTACTGGAAATTATTACGCAGGTAACGTGTATGATAAGTTTACGGTTGAGCTCCGCTATCCGGTAATCCTGCAGCCGCAGTCTACAATCTATGCGCTGCTTTTCCTCGAAGGAGGTAACTGTTGGGCGGATATCAGAGATTTCAATCCGTTCCAGATCAAGAGATCTGCCGGAGTCGGTGTGAGAGTCTTCCTCCCGATGATCGGACTTCTCGGAGTTGACTGGGGATGGGGCTTCGATGATCCGGTAAACGGAAAGAGCCAGTTCCACTTCGTGATAGGTCAGCAGTTCTAACACTGTCATCCCGAGCGTAGCCGATGGATCTGAAAAAGAAAATATAATTAAAAGAAAAGAATATTATGAAAAAGTTGTTTTTGATCGCAGCGATGGCAGTAATGTCAGTAGCAGCAATGGCACAGAACGGAAAGTTTGCATATGTTGACTTCAACGAGGTTATCATGCTTATGCCTGAGATGGATGAGGCAAGGGCGACTCTTGAGGAGAATCAGAAGACAAACGAGGAGATTCTGATGGCTATGTACGAGGAGTATCAGACAAAGATGCAGCAGTACGAGCAGAAGCAGGCTACATGGACACCTGCAATCCGTGAGAGCAAGGAGAGGGAGATCATGGAGATCCAGTCAAGACTCGAGCAGACTCAGCAGAGCCTTCAGCAGGAGATCCAGCAGCTCCAGCAGAGCCTTCAGGCACCTATTTATGAGAAAGCTCAGAAGGCAGTGAATGATCTTGCAAAGGCAAAGGGTATTGTAGCTGTATTTGAGAAGTCTTCTCTTCTCTATGTTGATGCAGACCAGCTCGTTGACCTCACTCCAGAGACCAGGGTAGCTCTCAATATTCCGGAAGGAAGAACTCTTGAGACTCTTCAGGCAGAGATGATGGCCAAGGCCCAGGCAGCACAGCAGCAGTAGTATATAAATAGATATATTAGACACAAAAGAAGGCGCTGATGTTTCAGTGCCTTCTTTTGTGTCTAAAAACTTAACGAATTATGGTCATTGTATCGGAAAATTATATACATTTGTATCAAAATCTAAATCTTTGATTTAAAATTATAACACTAGCTATGCAACATAAGGTAATTGATACTAAAGATGTTGTCATAAGATTCGCAGGAGATTCGGGAGATGGCATGCAGCTCACCGGGTCTCTTTTTGCAGATATGTCAGCTATCTTCGGTAACGAACTTTCCACATTCCCGGACTATCCGGCAGAGATCAGAGCACCTCACGGCACCGTTTCAGGCGTGTCAGGTTTCCAGGTACACATCGGTAGCGAGCACATCACTACTCCGGGTGACTTCTGTGACCTTCTCGTGGCGATGAACCCGGCAGCGCTCAAGGCCAACGCAAAGTGGCTCAAGAGAACAGCCATGGTTCTTGTCGACTCGGACACTTTCGATGAAGAGGGACTCAAGCGTGCAGGTCTCAAGACAGATGACCCTATCAGAGAGCTTTACATTGAAGACAGGACCATCATCGTCGCTCCGATAACAACTCTCACCCACGAGAGTCTCAAGGACAGCGGTCTTGACAAGAAGACCATCGACAAGTGCAAGAACATGTTTACCCTCGGTATGGCATGTTTCATATATAACCGTCCGATGGAGTACATCTTCGAATATCTCGAGCGCAAGTTCGGAAAGAAGAAACCTCAGCTCATAGAGCCTAACAAGAAGGTCCTGAAGGACGGCTACAATTATGCAGCCAACATTCAGGCTATCCCTAATACATACAACATCGAGCCTGCACACCAGCCAAAGGGCCTTTACCGTAACATCACTGGTAATCAGGCTACAGCATGGGGTCTGCTCGCGGCAGCCGAGAAGGCAAACCTGCCTCTTTTCTGCGGCTCATACCCAATCACCCCTGCGACAGGCATCCTTGAGGAACTTGCAGTTCACAAGAGCCTCGGAGCGAAGACCCTCCAGGCAGAGGATGAGATTGCAGGTATCTGCACAGCTATCGGAGCAGCTTTCGCCGGCAACCTTGCAGTCACTACCACTTCGGGTCCAGGTCTCTCACTCAAGTCAGAGGCCCTCGGCCTTGCAGTCATGACCGAGCTTCCGCTCGTCATCGTTGACGTGCAGCGTGCCGGCCCTTCTACAGGTATCCCTACAAAGACAGAGCAGACTGACCTCAATCAGGCTCTCTACGGCCGCAACGGAGAGTGCCCGATGGTCGTTATGGCGGCTCATTCTCCTGCAGGATGCTTCGACGCAGCTTTCAATGCGGCTAAGATCGCCCTCGAACATATGACTCCGGTTCTCCTTCTCACGGAGGGATTCCTCGGAAACGGTTCGGAGCCTTGGCACATACCTTCAATGAAGGACTATCCGAAGATCGTCCCTCCATTCGCTCAGCCTAATACTGAGTACAAACCGTTCCAGAGAGATCCTGAGACACTCGCACGCCGCTGGGCTGTGCCTGGAATGGCAGGATGCGAGCACAGGGTCGGCGGTCTCGAGAAGAACCACGACGGTGTTCTCTCGTCAGATCCTCAGAACCATGCACTGATGGTAAGAGAGCGTGAGGAGAAGGTGCAGAGAGTGGCAAACTATATTCCTGAGCTTGAGGTCAATGGTGCAGAGAGCGGAAAGCTCCTCGTTGTCGGCTGGGGCGGAACTTACGGTCATCTCCTTTCCGCAGTGCAGGACGTGCGCAAGGAAGGAATCGATGTCAGCTTCGTACACTTCGACTACATCATGCCTCTTCCGAGAAACACAGAGGAAGTGTTCAGGAAGTTCGACAAGATCCTCGTATGCGAGCTCAACAACGGACATTTCGTGAACTATCTCCGTGGTGTCATGCCGCAGTTCAAGTATGAGCAGTACAACAAGGTACAGGGACAGCCGTTCCTCGTACAGGAAATCGTAGGTGCAATCAAAGAGAATTTATAGTTATGCCAAGATATACATTCAAAGAATTCAAGAGTGACCAGGAAGTAAGATGGTGCCCCGGATGTGGTGACCACGGTGTGCTCGCAGCTCTGCAGAGAGCCCTTCCTGATGTAACTGAAGCATTGGGCTACAGCAAGGAGAGATATGTGGTAGTGTCCGGTATCGGCTGCTCGTCACGTCTTCCTTATTATATGAATACATACGGTTTCCACAGCATCCACGGCCGTGCGACCGCCATCTCTACAGGCATCAAGGTGGCAAATCCTGACCTTACGGTATGGCAGGCGTGCGGTGACGGTGACGCCCTCGCGATCGGAGGTAACCACTTCATCCACGCTGTCAGAAGGAATGTGGACATCAACATCATCCTTTTCAACAACCAGATCTATGGTCTGACAAAGGGACAGTATTCTCCTACATCACGCTTCGGCGCGATCTCGAAGACTTCGCCTTACGGAACGGTTGAGCATCCTTTCAATCCCGGAAGCCTCGTTCTCGGTGCAAAGGGAACATTCTTCGCACGTTCGCTTGATTCAGAGCTCAAGCTCACTTCGGAGATCATGCTTTCTGCCGCAAAGCACGACGGATGCTCTGTGATGGAGATGCTTACAAACTGCGTCATCTTCAACGATGGAGCTCATAAGCTCATCGCAGACAGGGAGTTCCGCGCAGACAGGACCATAGTACTCCGTCATGGCGAGAAGATGATCTTCGGCAAGAACCGTGACAAGGGTCTTGTGCTTGACGGCATGGGCCTCAGGGTGGTGACCATCGGTGAGAACGGTGTGACAGAGGACGATATCCTCGTACATGATGCACATTCCGACAATGTCGGCATACATATGATGCTTGCAGACATGAAGTATCCTGATTTCCCTGTCGCTCTCGGAGTAATCCGTGACGTGAAGGACGTCACTTATGATGACGGCGTTCGCGATCAGGTGGCGGAAGTGAAGGCAAAGTCAAAGATCCAGTGTGTAGACGACCTGCTCCGCAGCGGCTCTACATGGGAAGTGAAATAACAACCATAACATAACACAAAACAATGAACACACAAGAATTGATGGCCAAACTCCAGGCCAAGTACCCTTATGAGAAAGAGTATCTCCAGGCAGTACACGAAGTATTGGAGTCTATTGAGGAGGTTTACAACCAGCATCCAGAGTTTGAAAAGGCAAAGATCGTTGAGCGCATCGTTGAGCCTGAGCGTATCCTTACATTCAAGGTTACATGGGTAGATGACAATGGTGAGGTTCAGACTAACACCGGTTATAGAGTTCAGTTCAACTCTGCTATCGGTCCATATAAGGGAGGTCTTCGTTTCCATCCTTCAGTGAACCTCTCGATCCTCAAGTTCCTCGGATTCGAGCAGACTTTCAAGAATGCCCTCACAACTCTCCCTATGGGTGGTGGTAAGGGTGGTTCAGACTTCAACCCAAGAGGAAAGTCAAATGCTGAGATCATGCGCTTCTGCCAGGCATTCATGCTTGAGCTTTGGAAGGTGATCGGTCCTGACCAGGACGTTCCTGCAGGTGACATCGGAGTTGGTGGCCGTGAGATCGGATTCATGTACGGAATGTACAAGAAACTCGCTCAGCAGTACAATACAGGAGTCCTTACTGGCAAGGGTCTCACTTGGGGAGGTTCAATCCTCCGTCCTGAGGCTACAGGTTTCGGTGCGGTTTATTTCGTTCAGCATATGCTCCAGCTCGCCGGCAAGGATATCAAGGACAAGACAATCGCTCTCTCAGGCTTCGGTAACGTGGCATGGGGTGCAGCTACAAAGGCAACAGAACTCGGTGCAAAGGTCATCGCGATCTCAGGTCCTGACGGAGCAATCTATGACCCAGAGGGAATGAACGAGGAGAAGATCGCTTACATGCTCGAGCTCCGCGCTTCAAACAACGACGTTGTGGCTCCATTTGCTGAGAAGTTCCCTTCTGCTACATTCTACCCAGGAAAGAAGGCTTGGAGCATCAAGTGCGACATCGCAATGCCTTGCGCGTTCCAGAATGAGCTTACTGGTGCAGATGCAGAGGAACTCATCGCTAACGGAACATGGCTTGCAGCTGAGGTTTCAAACATGGGATGTACTCCTGAGGCAATCGCTGCATTCCAGAAAGCGGGTGTCATCTTCGCTCCAGGTAAGGCAGTGAACGCAGGTGGTGTTGCTACTTCAGGTCTCGAGATGACTCAGAATGCAATGCATATCAGCTGGAGCCCTGCAGAGGTTGATGAGAAGCTCCATGCAATCATGTCCAATATCCACGAGGCTTGCGTGAAGTATGGTGCGCAGCCTGACGGATATATCAACTACGTGAAGGGTGCCAACATCGCCGGCTTCATGAAGGTGGCACAGGCAATGCTTGAGCAGGGAATCATCTAATTGCACAATTAAGGCGAAAAGAGGGCAAATTTCTGCCCTCTTTTTTAGTTTATTATTAAATAAAGGTTAACTTTGCGCCCGTTTTGAAAGCTAAATATAAGTTTAACTAAAAATAGAAGTTATGTTTAAGATTTTTCCTGGATATGATCTTGTAGAGTCATATCACAATTGGAAGAAGGCTCACAGGACAGACGACAAGACCGTGTCAAGAGCTATCCGTCTTATCATTGCGATAGTTGCAGCTCTGGTAGTGTGGTGCCTTCCTGTGGAGAACTGGATCGACGGTATGACCATCATCCAGAAGAGAACTCTGGCGATCTTCCTTTTCGCCATCCTCATGTGGCTCTTCGAGGCCGTTCCAGCATGGACTACCTCTGTAATGGTTGTCGTCCTGCTTTTGTTCACGACTTCGAACAGCAGTCTGGTGTTCTTTGAGCAGGCTGCTCCTGAGGCACTCGGTACGCAGACAAGCTACAAATCACTGCTGCATTGCTTCGCAGACCCTATCATCATGCTCTTCATCGGAGGATTCGTCCTCGCGATTGCAGCATCGAAGACAGGTCTCGACCTTTTCCTTGCACGCGTGATGCTCAAGCCTTTCGGCAAGAACCCTAAGTTCGTGCTCCTTGGCTTCCTTATGGTTACAGGCGTATTCTCTATGTTCTTGAGTAACACTGCGACTGCAGCTATGATGCTCACTTTCCTCGGCCCTGTCCTCAAGGCTCTGCCTGCAGACGGAAAGGGAAAGACAGCTCTTGCGCTCGCTATTCCTATCTCTGCTAACATTGGTGGTATGGGTACTCCTATCGGTACACCTCCTAACGCTATCGCCCTCAAGTACATGTCAGAGATCGGCATAGAAATCGGATTCGGTCAGTGGATGGCATTCATGATACCTTTCACCATCATCCTTCTCCTCATCGCATGGGTCATGCTCCTCAAGCTGTTCCCATTCAAGGCGAAGGAGATCACCCTCAATATCGAGGGCGAGCTCAAGAAGGACTGGAGGTCAATCGTTGTATACATCACATTCATCTGCACTGTCCTCCTTTGGGTTCTCGACAAGAAGACAGGTGTCAATGCAAACGTTGTGGCTATGCTCCCAGTAGGTGTATGCGCCATAATCGGTGTCCTCACCAAGCGTGACCTCGAGGAGATCAGCTGGTCTGTCCTCTGGATGGTTGCCGGCGGTTTCGCACTCGGCGTAGGTCTTCAGGAGACAGGTCTTGCACAGACCCTCATCAACGCAATCCCATTCGGCTCATGGCCTGCAGTTGTCATGGTAGTCGGTTCAGGTCTCATCTGCTACGCAATGGCGAACTTCATCTCGCACACTGCGACAGCGTCACTCCTCGTTCCTATCCTTGCTGCAGTCGGAGCAAGTGCTGCGGTTTCTGCAAACCTTGCACCTCTCGGTGGCGTTTCAACCCTCCTCATCGGTGTGGCTATCGGTTCATCACTCGGTATGGTGCTTCCGATCTCGACTCCACCAAATGCCATTGCAGCTTCAACCGGCATGATCGAGCAGAAGGACATGGTCAAGACCGGTCTCATCATGGGTGTCGTAGGTCTTGTATTCGGATATGCAATGCTTATCGTGCTTGGATCTACAGGTCTGATCTAATCAGCAGTCAAATATCAATGCAGGAGAACAGTCTTTCGGCTGTTCTCTTGTTTTTTATAAATATAATCTCCAACTTTACATTGCTAAATAAAACGAACCATATTAATAATATCTAAATTCTAAAAGGGTTATGTCCTATTTTTCGTTTTTGGGTCATCCAATGAATCTGAAACGCTGCCTTTCATTCCTGGTAGTGTGCATTTTCACCTTCTTCCTTGCATTGGTTCCGACATCTTTCTATGGCGTCAATCCTGACACTCTGGAGCCGATCTTCACTCTGACACAGCAGCGCGTGATCGCGATCTTCGTCTTCACCGCAATGATGTGGATCCTCGAAGTGATTCCGACATGGACTACTTCAGTCGTCGCTATCGTTTCGATTCTTCTTACGACATCCAACAAGGGCCTCGGATTCCTTATCGCAAAGGAAAACATCGGAGCTCTGACCAATTATAAGGATATCATGGCGGCATTCGCCGACCCTGTCATCATGCTCTTCCTCGGTGGTTTCGTCCTTGCCTTCGCCGCTACAAAGGTCGGCCTTGACGTGCAGCTGGCAAAGGTGATGCTCAGGCCTTTCGGAACAAATCCCAAGACAGTCCTTCTCGGTGTCCTGCTTGTCATCGGTATCTTCTCGATGTTCATGAGCAACACTGCGACAGCAGCGATGATGCTCACCTTCCTTACTCCAGTCCTTGCGACACTCCCGAAGGATGGCGGCGGAAGGATCTCGCTTGCTCTTGCAATCCCGATCGCGGCAAACATCGGAGGTATGGGTACTCCTATCGGTACACCTCCTAATGCCATCGCTCTCGGTGCTCTTCAGGAGGCAGGTTATGCGATCACATTCGCAGGATGGATGCTCAGGATGGTTCCTTATGTAATCATCATGCTCCTTTTCGCATGGTTCCTTCTCATGAAGCTTTATCCTTTCAAGGCAAAGTCCATAGAGCTTAAGATCGAGGGAGCTCCGGTGAAGACTACTCCTTTCCAGAAATATGTGGTTTGGGTTACTTTTGCGCTTACCATCATACTGTGGATAGGTGAAAGCGTCTTCAAGGTGAATTCGAATATCGTGGCAATGATACCGTTTGCAGTATTTTCTGCAACAGGCATCATGAAGGCCCGTGACCTTGAGCATATCAACTGGGCGGTCCTCTGGATGGTTGCCGGCGGTTTCGCCCTCGGAACAGCCCTCAATCAGACCGGTCTGGCAATGACTCTCATCAAGACCATTCCGTTTGCAAGCTGGAATGCTCTCGTAGTGATGCTTGTAGGAGGATTCATCTGCTACTTCCTGTCAAACTTCATTTCAAACTCTGCGTCAGCAAACCTTGTTGTCCCTATCCTTATCGTGATCGGAAAGGCTATGGCGGGAAACCCTGGATTCGAGTCTCTCGGCGGTGTTCAGGCAATGATCATCGGAGTGGCAATCTGTGCATCTCTTGCAATGTGTCTCCCTGTAAGTACGCCGCCTAATGCGCTTGCGCATTCTACAGGCATGATCACAACAAAGCAGATGGCTACAATCGGCATCATCCTTGGTGCTGTAGGCTTCGTCCTCGGCTACCTGATGCTCATCTTCATCGGATTCTAATCATCATCCCCGGCTTGACCGGGGATCTAATAATAATACCATGAAAAAAAGTGTACTGATACTCCTGACCCTGATCCTGACCCTTCCGGCCTTTGCAGAAGTGAAGGTGCAGAAGGCATCCGATGCTCCGGTGAAAGAGCATCTTCAGAATCATTTCAAATTCTATGGATTCATAAGAAATTATTTTGCATTCGATTCCCGTGAAAGCGTTTCGGGAACCGGTGACCTGTTCTACTATCTTCCCAAAGATGAGAATATAAAGGATGGTATTGATGTCAATGCTACTCCTTCTTTCCGCTTTCTGGCTCTTACTTCAAGGGCCGGTGTCGATGTAAGTGGATATTATATAGGTAATGTTCACTTTGGCGCAAAGATAGAGGCCGACTTCTATGCCGGACTCTCGAATTCCTCAAATGCAAATGTGGGAACTTATTTCCCTAGTAATGCGAAAATATCCGGTACCGCTCAGATGCGTCTCCGCCAGGCGTTTGCTACAATTACCTGGAAGGACCTTCCTATGGGACAGAATGACAAGGCGTCGGTCGGTCTCAAGATAGGTCAAGCATGGCATCCGATGGCCGCAGACCATCCGCATCTCTTCAGCCTTGAGGTCGGAGCTCCTTTCGGACCTTTCTCAAGGACACCGCTCGTGCAGATGGATGCAAACCTTGGAAGCAATTGGGTGGTTTCCGCAGCAGCCATCTGGCAGATGCAGTACCAGTCTACTGGTCCTATAGGTGGTTCAGCTTTATATATGAAATATGGTATGACCCCTGAGATGTATGCTGCACTTGCTTATAAGACCAATGGGTTCCTTCTCAGGGCCGGTGTCGATGTGGTAAGCATCAAACCGAGAGTCCTGGGAGAGGTTGATGGCAAGGTGGTGAAGGTTTCGGACCGCAAGACATCTGTTCTTGGATATCTGTATACTCAGTATACCTATAAGAAATTTGCCGTGAAGGCGAAGACCACCTTCGGAGAAGGCGGCGAGCACATGAACCTCATGAGCGGATACGCAAAGATAGGTGAGAACCCTGACGGCAGCTGGAACTATGCCTCAATGCGCAACTCTTCTTCATGGCTCTCTCTGAGTTATGGAAAGAAGTGGCAGGGAGTCCTCTTCCTGGGATATGTAAAGAACCTGGGACTCGCCAAGGAAGTTTCAGGTCCTTTGGCAAAGGGAGATGTATACTTCTGCGGAAACGGTTTCTCGAACATCAACCAGATGTACAGGATCAATCCTCAGGTCATTTATAATATAGGTAAACTCAATGTCGGACTGGAATATCAGTGGACATCTGTCCAGTATGGTAAATATGATGACGGCAAACTGAACACTCGTGCTCTTGCTGACAAGGATCTCCACTGGATTGGCAACCATCGCGTGAATATGATGGTGAAGTATAATTTTTAGTGAAAATTTTAAATCTTCATATGCCCGTGAACATCAATGTATTAGGTGTTCACGGGTAATTTTTATGCGAAAAAACTTGAAAAAATTTTACAGAAAAGTTTGGAGGTAAAGAAAAAATGTCTACCTTTGCAATCCCAAACGAAAAACGGGGTACACAAAGCCTCAAGTTTGGAACCAACAAGTTCATTGAAAAGACTGATTTACTGTACAAGAAGCAAGTACCGAGAAAATACAATTTATCGAGAAGCGTTAATTCTTTTGGAAGAATTATTAAGTGTCAGAATCAAACTGGAAATATAGAA
>SUYV01000032.1 GCA_015060255.1 Bacteroidales bacterium
GCATGAGCTGTGTGTCCCTCCTGCCAGAGGAACTCCGCGGTGCGGAGGAAAAGGCGGGTACGCATCTCCCAGCGCACTACATTCGCCCACTGGTTGCAGAGGATCGGAAGGTCTCTCCACGATGTAACCCAGTTCTTGTATGTATTCCAGATGATTGTCTCTGATGTAGGTCTCACGATGAGCTCTTCCTCAAGCTTTGCAGACGGGTCGACCACGACGCCGTTGCCGTTCGGATCAGCCATGAGCCTGTGGTGAGTCACCACCGCGCACTCCTTTGCGAATCCCTCCACGTGCTCCGCCTCACGGCTGAGGAAAGATTTAGGGATGAAGAGCGGGAAATATGCGTTCTGGACACCTGTCTCCTTGAACATCTTGTCAAGCACGTCCTGCATCTTCTCCCAGATTGCATATCCGTAAGGCTTGATCACCATACATCCCCTTACGGCAGAGCGCTCTGCCAGGTCTGCCTTTACTACAAGGTTGTCATACCACTGTGAGTAGTTGTCTGACCTCTTGGTTACTTCTTTTGCCATTGTATTTTGCTTTTTATTGTTTTTATAGCTATAATTGTATTTGAATGCGCAGCCATGAAGCACCGCAAAATGCGGTATGGTTATTGCATAATCAAACAGGTTGCGAAGATACGAAATTATTATCAATAAAATAGGAGAAAGACTATGAAAAAGAGTTCAGTACTGGTAATTGCGACAGCCTTATTGCTTTCATCATGCGGTATGGTTGCCCGATATGCCTCTTCCGACAGCGGACAGAAGTTCCAGGACGGCATCTACAACAGCACTCCTGATTTCACATCCAAGGCAGACAAGGCAGTTTCCAAAGCGGAGACCGATGCACTTGTCGAAAAGACCAAGGCTTCCAGAATATATCTGTTCGGTGAAAAGAAAGACACCGTGATGATTCCTGAGAACATGTCGGCGAGAATACAGTATGACAAGGAACTTGGCAGCACAGTGGTAACAGTGGGAGAAAATCCGTACGAATGGCAGAACAACATCAATCCATGGTCATATTATACGCCATACAGCATAGGCAGCTCATGGTACTGGAGCAGGCATTACAACCCATGGTACTGGGACGCATGGTCATACAATCCATGGTACTACAGATACGGTGGATGGTATGGCGGATGGTACGACCCTTGGTACTACGGATACGGCGGATGGTATGACCCGTGGTATTACGGATATGCGGGCTGGTACGGCGGATGGTACGACCCTTGGTACGGCTATATGTACCCGCACTATTGCGGATGGTATGGCGGATGGGATCCATACTGGGGCCATCACCATCACGGTCCTATCTACATAGCTCCAGACAGAGATGACGTATGGCGGGGTCCTCGCAGACATACCGGTTCGGACAGAGTGTTCACAAGCAGGGTGTCGACCAGAGGCGGTACAGCCGGAAGCGGCGCGACCAGAAGCGGAAGGGTTGTCACTGCATCATCATCGACAGCAGGCAGAACGTCCGCAGTCAGAGTGGCGTCCGGCACCGCATCCAGGACATCTGCAGTCAGGACCACCTCGTCTACGATAAGGAAAGCCACGGCTGGCGCCACAAGACAGACAGTCTCAACAGGACAGGCCTTGACAGACCGTTCTACTTCTGTCAGCAGCAACCATCGCAGACCTACCGTGATACATTCCACCGGCACATTCAGGTCCGGCACATCGGCAGGTTCTTCACAGACAGTCAGAGGTTCGTCTGCTCCATACCGCAGTTCCTCATCAAGCTACAGCAACAGCAGTTCAGGCAGCAGAAGCAGCTACAGCAGCGGAAGTTCAAGCAGCCGCAGCAGCTATAGCGGAGGAAGCAACTACAGCGGAGGAAGCTCGAGCCGTAGCGGCGGAAGTTACAGCAGCGGAGGAGCAAGCCGTAGCGGCGGTTCATCAGCAGGAAGAAGATAAAAATCTAAAGACAATGATATGAGAAAGACGGTTTTATCAATTTTACTGGCATTAGCAGCAATTACCGGTTCTTCGCAATCAGTATACGACGCACTGCTGTTCAGTGAAAACAATTATGAAGGAACGGCGAGATCTGTGGCGATGGGAAACGCCTTCACCGCTCTTGGAGGAGACCTGGGTTCTATCGGAATAAATCCGGCGGGATCTGCAGTTGCAAAATATTCACAGATTTCCGTTACCCCGGCCCTCACAATCTATTCAAACACCACAAGCGGAGTTTCTCCATTCGAGGACGGAAGTCTCCCATACTTCGAAAAGACATACAGAAACAGAAATACGGCATTCACCGTCCCGAACTTCGGCATGACCTTCAACTGGGACACGAACAGGACCAGAGGTCTGAAGGCGATCTCATTCGGATTTGTCGTCAACCGCGTCAACAGCTGGAACGAAGACGTCTATGCAGGAGGCAGGAACTCCACAACCTCATTCATGGGTTCCATGGCGGCCAATGCAACAGCGAACGGATATCTCGGAAGCGAGCTTAACATGGACAACGCATATGACTATTATCCTTGGAAGGACGTTGTGGGTTACCATAGCGGAATGATATCCACATTCGGAGGGTATGACGATCAGTTTGTCGGAGCCAGCGAACTCATATTTGACAATATGGGTAATACAGAGATAGCATTGGGAGGTCCGCTTGACCAGACCTACGGACGAAGAGTCCAGGGCAGCAAGTATGAATATCTGATCAATCTGGGATTCAACATTTCTGACTTCATATATCTGGGTGCCAATCTCGGAATCAACAGTATGAACTACAGTTATTCTGAATATTTCAAGGAAGTTGCAGTCGACCCTTCTGATTTTGAGATAGGTCTTGATAATGGAGAAACAATGTATTTCGACCGGATGAAATACAAATACAACTACGAGGTTCAGACAAGTGGAGTATTCGGCAAGTTCGGAATCATCATCACTCCAGGATTCGGTCTCAGAATCGGAGCTGCAATCCAGACTCCTGTCGCGACAACCATATCAGAGCAGTGGCAGCATATGGGTGAAACCGGATTTACCGACAGCCGTTACAATGCATCTGCATCAAGTCCATACGGCAAAGACAAATATTCATTCAGAGAGCCATACAGAGCAAATTTCGGTATTGCCTATACACTCAGCAAGCTCGGAGTCATAAGTGTAGACTATGAGTACTGCGACTACGGCACAATGAAATTCAAGAGAAGTGGATTTGATGACGGAAGAGAATATTTCGAGGACCTGAATGCAGACATCAAGAGTATCTTCGGAGCATCACATATGCTCAGGGCAGGTCTGGAAGTAAAGCCTGTAAGCAAGCTCGCCGTCAGGGCAGGATACGGTCTGACCACCTCTCCAGAGCAGTTCGACATCTGGGGCGAAAAATTGCCGCTTCTGTACACGCAGAACGCATCATTCGGTCTGGGATACAGTTCTGACGGGTCTTTCTTCGCCGACATCGCATGCAGATATGCTTTTGCTACAGACGAATACTTCATGCCTTACGATGACTATATCTTCGATGCAGACGGATATATAGAGAGCCCTGCCCCTGAAATCAGGAACAGAAAGGATGCATGGAAGGTGCTTCTTACAATAGGCTGGAGGTTTTAAGATACAATATACTGTCCGGACCTTCATTGAAAAGGAGGTCCATGATGGACAGATCGGGCTGGAAGCCGTATTTCCCGGAGAAGACCTGGAAATACGGCTTTTCCAGTGAAAGGTCCAGAAGGATCGTGTTCGGTCTCTTGGGATGTATCACGTCACGAAGGTCTTCGTGCGGAGTGTCCTTCACGTATTCATCAGTCAGGCGGACATCAACCTTGATTCCGGTCTTTTCTATAAAGAAGTTCAGGAGAGCCATGTTCAGGTCGAAGAGACGCTCGTGACCAGCCTCGAGTATGGCGAAAAGTTCATCCTGATAGTATTCGAAATATGCTGATGTTCCATATGCAGACACGATTGCGCGCTCATGCTGAAGCACCCACGGAGTCTTGTAATCCACCTTTATTTCACTGATCGGGATCTTATGTGTCCCGCCCTCATGGACAATCGGGAATGAAAGTGTCTGAACTCCGTCTGCTCCATAAAAACGGCAGCGGTTACGATATGACTGCTTCTGGAAATTTTCGCATGCTTCCATATAAACGACAGACGGCGACAGTTCCAGAGAACCGCCGTCGCCACGTCTGCTGATGAGTCCCGTCATATCCTGCGCCATAGCAGCGAAATAGGACACGGGAGGGAAATATGCTGTTGAAAGCAGTTTTGCCACTTTAGTCTATATTGCCCTTTGTATCAGAGTTGAGACCTCTGATGATACCTCTCTTCGAATTTCTGATGAAGGTCACGATTGTATCCCTCTCCTCAGATTCAGGGAATCCGGACTCGATCTTTGCAAGTGCATCAGAGAAATTGGTACCTGCATTGTAGATGATGTCGTACATATCCTTGATGTTACGGATCTGCTCAGAAGTGAATCCTCTTCTGCGAAGTCCCACAATGTTCACACCGGCATATGTCAGAGGATCACGTCCGCAAAGCACATATGGAGGAACATCCTTGTTGATCTTGCAGCCTCCGCCTATGAATGCATGCTTTCCGATTCTCGAGAACTGATGAGCCACGGAACTTCCACCGATGGTAGCCCAGTCATCGACATCTGTCTCGCCTGCAATGCCTACATAGCTTACAAGAATACAGTTGTTGCCGACCGTACAGTCATGAGCTACATGAGTATATGACATGAGGAGGACATTGTTACCGATCTTGGTCACTCCCCTTCCACTTGCCTTTGTACCACGGTTGATGGTAGCGCACTCACGGATGTTCACATTGTCACCGATCTCGACATATGTAACCTCTCCGTCAAACTTAAGGTCCTGTGGGATAGCGCCTATCACTGCGCCTGGGAATACCGTACAGTTCTTTCCCATCTTTACGTAATTGAATATCGTAGCGTGCGGGAGAATCTTCGAACCGTCACCGATTTCTACATGCTCTTCGATATATGCATATGGTCCTACTTCTACATTCTCGCCAAGCTTGGCGTTTGGATGTACTGTTGCAAGTGGATGAATGTTTGCCATGTTGGTTTGTTTTATGTTGTTTAGATCCCTCGACTACGCTCGGGATGACAGGGTAGCCCTCACATGTTTTGCCGCTGTCGTGTTTATTCCGTGTCCTGCCTTCTCTGCAGTGATCTTTGCCTTTAGGAATCCTCCGCAAAGCCTGAGGTCACCGATCAGGTCAAGAAGTTTGTGTCTTGCGCACTCGTTGGTGAAGCGGAGCTTGAGGTTGCTCAGATATCCGTCTTCGCGCACTTCAAGAGAAGGGACATTGAACAGACGGCTCATGTTGTCCACCTGTTCCTTAGTTACAGGGTGCTCTACGATCACTATCGCATTGTCCACATCACCGCCCTTCACAAGACCGTTGTTGAAGAGGAACTCTATCTCGTGGAAGAACACGAATGTCCTGCAGACACCGATTTCCTCGGCATATACAACCGAAGCATCCCACTGAGCATGCTGCACGCCAAGAACCTTTGAATTGAAGTCTATCTTGATGTCGTAAGAAAAGTCATCAGCAGGCTCGAGGCGCACGATGGAGCCTTTCTCATTGACCACCTCGACTGTCTCTTTCAGTTCGATGTATTTTCTCGGCGCATCCTGCTCCTGAAATCCATCCTTCCAGATCGCCTCTATGTATGGCTTCGCACTTCCGTCAAGAATCGGCACCTCTACATTGTCTATTTCAATGAGGGCGTTGTCCACACCCATACCAGTAAGGGCTGACAGGATATGCTCGATCGTCGAAACCGACGCATCCCCTTTTGATATTGTAGTGCTCCTGGCTGTACTGCTTACATTCTCTGCAAGTGCCTCAACCATAGCGTCTTCACCTATATCTGTTCTCTTGAATACGATTCCTGTGTCAGCAGGTGCCGGCGAGACCGTCATACGGGCAACCCTGCCGGTATGAAGTCCTTTTCCTTCAAACAAATAGCTTTTTCTTAACGTCTGCTGCAGCTGCATTTCCTCTTATTTATAATTTTTTAGCCTGCAAAGATAGTCATTATTTTCTATATTCCTATTTTCCAGCCCTTTTGAAAAGTGCATAGCTGCGCATAAAGTCTTTCAGAGGGAAGGCCGGAGAGCCCATGAGCACCTCTCCTTCCTTCCTGACCTTGCCGAGCACTCCTGCCTGAGCGCCTATGGTCGTATTGTCTGCAATCGTAATATGTCCGGCTATTCCCACCTGACCTGCAATTATACAGTGACGGCCTATCTTGGAAGATCCGGCCACACCCGTCTGGGATGCCATGACTGTATCAGGGCCGACTTCTACATTATGGGCAATCTGGCAAAGATTGTCAATCTTCACACCCCTTCTGATCAAAGTAGACCCCATCTGAGATTTGTCAATGCAGGTATTTGCCCCTATCTCGACGTCATCCTCAATCACGACATTGCCTGTATGCTCGATCTTTTTCCAGGTTCCGTCCTCAAGAGGAGCAAAGCCGAAACCATCTGCCCCGATGACGGCATTTGCATGAATGATCACATTGTTTCCAATCACGCATCCCGGATATATCCTTACTCCCGGATAAATGATGCAGTGCGAACCGATCTTGACATCGTCACCTATGTACACATGCTCATATATCTTAGTGTAATCCCCTACAACTGCGTGCCTGCCCACATATGCAAAATCCCCGACATACACTTTCTTTCCCACCTTGGCGCTCCAGCGCACCTTGCTGTGACATCCGCGATATCTCTTATATGAACGTTTCTTTGCCGTCACATAATCCAGAAGGGATGCGACTGCAGCATATGCATCATCAACCCTGACCATAGTCGCGCTGACCGGTTCCTTTGGTTCGAAGGTCTTGTTCACTATGATGATATCCGCCTTACACTGGTAAAGGTACTGTTCGTATTTAGGATTTGCGAAAAAACAGATCGTTCCCGGCTTGCCGCTTTCAATGCGTGCGAAGCCTGTAACCGTCACTTCAGGATTGCCTTCTACGACACCACCGAGGATATCTGCAATCTCCTTTGCCTTGAATTCCATCTTTATGCAGGTTAGGTTCTTAGTATTTTGTTTATTCTGAATTTATTCTTACATTTGCACCGTGAGAATGATAAGGGGGCGGGCAGCCCCCTTATTTTATGCATTAACACCAAGCATATGAACATTTCAGATATAATAGATGCAATCGGAAGCGAAATCGTTGCACGAGGTTGCTTCATTGTTGATCTTACAGTCAGCAAAGATAATGATATTGTTTTGACTATCGAGTCAGAAAATGGAAAAATCGAGCTTGACGACTGCGTATCGCTCAGCCGTTTATTCGAGACCAGATTCGACAGAGAAGTCGAAGACTATTCTCTGACAGTCTCGTCAGCCGGTCTTGATCAGCCTTTCAAGGTGTTCAAGCAGTTTGCCAAGGCCATCGGTACAAAGGTAGAGGTATCCCTCAAAGGAGGCAAGAAGATGGTGGCGACTCTCACTGAAGCAGACGAGGAGAGCATCACACTGAGATATTCGCAGAAAGAAGCCGTTGAAGGCAAGAAAAAGAAAGAGATGGTCGAACATGTCGACCGTTTCACAATGGACCAGGTCAACGCCGTGCGTCCTTTCATCGATTTTAATTAAACAAAAACAATAGAAATGGAAAAGATTGAGCTTAAAGACGCTTTTGCTGAGTTCAAGAACCAGAAGAACATTGACAGACCTACAATGATGGGTGTTCTTGAGGACGTGTTCAGAACTCAGATCACAAAGACCTACGGATCGGCAGACAACTTCGACATCATCATCAACATTGACAAGGGAGACTGCGAAATCTACTGGAACAGAGAGGTTGTTGAAGAAGTAGAGGATCCTAACACACAGATCGCCATCAATGACGAAGCTCTTGACGATGACTACGAGATCGGGGAAACCTTCGCAAAGAAGATCGAACTCAAGGATTTCGGACGTCGAGGCATCCTCAATATCCGTCAGAACCTTCAGGGAAGGATCATGGACATCGAGAAAGCCAACCTCTACAACAAGTATGTAGGCAAGATCGGTGAGATCTTCACAGGTGAGGTTTACCAGACATGGTCAAAGGAGGCACTCATCCTTGACGAGGACGGAAACGAACTCAGACTTCCTAAATCAGAGCAGATTCCAGGCGAGCACTTCAAGAAGAATGACACTGTCAGAGCCATCATCAAGAGCGTGGAGATGAAGAACAACACAACTCCGTACATCGTTCTTTCAAGAACAACTCCTGAGTTCCTCGAGAAGCTCTTCGAGCAGGAGGTTCCTGAAATCTATGATGGCCTCATCACGATCAAGAAAGTCGTACGCGTACCTGGCGAACGCGCCAAGGTAGCCGTAGAGTCATATGACGAGAGAATCGATCCTATCGGAGCATGTATCGGTGTGAAGGGATCACGTATCATAGGTATCGTAAGGGAACTCCGCAACGAGAACATCGACGTTCTTCAGTGGACAAGCAACACCCAGCTCCTCATCCAGAGAGCACTCAACCCTGCCAAGATATCTTCGATCATCCTCGGCGGAGAAGACGAGAAGATCAAGGTATACATGCTTCCTGACGAAGTCAAGAAGGGTATCGGCAAGGGCGGATGCAACATCAGACTGGCAGGAATGCTCGTAGGCAAGGAAATCGAGGTATGGAGAGAACTTCCTAAGGAGGATGACATAGAGGACGAAGAGGATGTACTTCTCAGCGAATTCGACGATGTCATCGAGGGATGGATCATCGAGAAGCTTCAGAGCATCGGATGCGACACAGCAAAGAGTGTGCTTGCACTTGCACCTGCAGACATAGCCAAGAGGGCAGACCTCGAGGACGAAACCGTAGCGGAAATATGTGAGATCCTCCGTGCGGAATTTGAAGAAGAATAATTAAACCAGGGGTAAATATGGCAGAAATCAGATTAAGTAAACTTACAAAGCAATTCAGCATCGGACTTGCGCGACTCGTTGATTTCCTCAACGAGAAGGGAGCCAATGTGGAGATGAATCCGAATGCAAAGATTTCGGATGAATACCTTCCGGCCATCGAAGCCAAGTTCGGTGAAGACCAGAAACTTAAGGCCGACTCTGAAAAAGTGACTATCAAGCTTAAGGAAATCATCGAGATGGGTTCCAAGAAGAAGAGCAGTCCTGAAGATGAGGAGGCACCTGTGAAAGAGGTTGTAATAAAGAGCAACTCATTGAACACAGAAACCCCTAAGGTCCAGCCGCAGCCTCAGCCACAGGAAGAGCCTGCTAAGGAAGAACCAGGACTGAAGGTCATTGACAAGATCGACCTCTCCAAATTCGAGAAGAAGACCGTAAAGGAGGAAAAACCTGCTCCAGTCGAGGAACCGGCACCAGCACCGGCACCAGAGCCTGAACCAGAGCCTGTACAGGTACCAGAACCCGCCCCAACCCCAGCGGTAGAGCCTGTCAAGCAGCCTGAACCAGAGCCTGAGCAGCCAAAGGCCGAGCCTCGCGAAGTAAAGGTTGAGGTGGAAAGGCTTGCAGGTCCTAAGGTGGTTGACAAGATCGACCTCTCTCAGTTCGACAAGAAGAAGAAAAAGAAGAAGAGAGAAAGAATCGAGAAGGGCGGAAGCCAGAAGGTTGACGTAACAAAGGTCGAGGCTGACAACAAGGTCAGAAAAGACAAGAACAACAATAAGCCGGGTGCAAATGCCGCTCAGCAGGGTCAGGGCAAGAAGGACAAGAAGAGCCGTCGCGACCGCGGAGGCGACAAGTTCAAGCCTATGACGGAGGCCGAGCAGGAAGAGATGCAGAAGGAGATCCAGAAGCAGATCAAGGAGACCTATGCAAGAATGAACGAGGGCAAGAAGCAGAACTTCGGAGCAAAGCACAGAAAGGAGAAGAGAGAGGCAGCCTCACAGAGGATGCAGGAGGAGATGGAGATGCAGCAGCTCGAGCAGAAGGTGCTCAAGGTGACCGAGTTCGTGACCGTGAACGACCTTGCTACGCTGATGAACAACACTCCTGTGACCAAGGTCATCGGAGCCTGCATGAGCCTCGGAATGATGGTGTCGATCAACCAGCGTCTCGACGCAGAGACTCTCGTGCTGGTGGCAGAGGAATTCGGATATGAGGTAGAGTTCGTGACAGCGAACCTTACTGACGCTATAGCCCAGGGCGAGGCCGAGGATACTGACGAGGATCTCCTCCCACGTCCACCGGTGATCACCGTGATGGGTCACGTTGACCACGGTAAGACTTCACTCCTCGACCACATCAGAAAGGCGAACGTAATCGCCGGCGAGGCTGGAGGTATCACACAGCACATCGGAGCATACAACGTGGAGCTTCCGGACGGACAGAGGATCACATTCCTCGATACTCCTGGTCACGAGGCGTTTACGGCAATGCGTGCCCGCGGTGCCAAGATGACCGACCTTGCCATCATCATCGTCGCAGCAGACGACGCCATAATGCCACAGACCGTGGAGGCTATCAACCACGCACAGGCTGCAGGCGTACCTATGGTATTCGCTATCAACAAGATAGACAAACCGGGTGCCAATCCGGACAAGATCCGCGAGCAGCTCTCTAACATGAACATCCTCGTAGAGGACTGGGGAGGTAAGTTCCAGTGCCAGGAGATTTCCGCAAAGAAGGGTATCAATGTCGAGCTTCTGCTCGAGAAAGTCCTTCTCGAGGCTGAAATGCTCGAGCTCAAGGCAAACCCTAACAAGAGGGCTTCAGGAGCGGTGATCGAGTCATCTCTCGACAAGGGTCGTGGATACCTTGCTACAATCCTCGTACAGAACGGAACACTCCGCGTCGGAGACGTGATGCTTTCGGGATGCTACACCGGCAAGGTGAAGGCCATGTTCAACGAGCGTGGACAGAAGGTCGAGGAGGCAGGTCCTTCAACACCGGTTTCTGTTCTCGGTCTTAACGGAGCGCCGACTGCAGGTGAGACATTCGTTGTGATGGCTGACGAGAAGGAGGCGAAGGACATCGCCAACAAGCGTGAGCAGCTCATCCGCATCCAGGGCATCAAGACCCAGAAGCATATGACTCTCGAGGAGATCGGACGCCGTATCGCGATCGGAAACTTCAAGGAGCTCAACGTCATCGTCAAGGGAGACGTGGACGGATCGGTGGAGGCTCTCTCAGACTCTATCATCAAGCTCTCTACAGAGGAGGTTCGCGTGAATGTGATCCACAAGGCTGTCGGAGCGATCTCAGAGTCGGATATCCTGCTCGCTGCAGCTTCGGATGCGATCATCATCGGTTTCCAGGTACGTCCTATGCCTTCTGCAAGAAAGCTTGCTGAGAAGGAGGAGATCGAGATCCGTCTGTACTCAGTCATCTACGACTGTATCAACGAGCTCAAGAGCGGTATCGAGGGTATGCTCGAGCCTGAGCAGAAGGAGGTTGTCACTGCAACCGCCGAGGTTCAGGAGACATTCAAGATCTCAAAGGTGGGAACAATCGCAGGATGTATCGTCCGCGAAGGAAAGCTCCAGAGGACAGCTAAGGTGCGCGTGATCCGCGACGGTATCGTAGTCTACACAGGCGAGCTCGGATCCCTCAAGAGATTCAAGGACGATGTCAAGGAAGTTCACATGGGTATGGACTGCGGTCTTAACATCCAGGGCTACAACGACATCAAGATCGGAGACGTTGTCGAGGCCTACACAATCGAAGAGATCAAGAGAACTCTCTAGTAACATATAACATAGCCGAAGGGCTTCAAATTTTCCAGACATTGGCTCCCGAAAAGGGAGGGGACCCACGGAGTGGGGAGGATCTGGAATAATTTGAAGCCCTTCGGCTTTTATATTAGAGTATTCTACTCGTCGCGACCGCCGGCGTTTGCGAACATTTCAATCGGAACATCATACTCAAACGGCTCGTAACAGTTGCCGTCAAGGTCCTGACATACGACAAACACCCTGTCGATGACTTCCTGCGTGCTGGCAATTGCAGAAGGCTGTCTGAACTCAAACGGTTCGCCATTGTTTATATTGATGATATGTGTAATATCCACCATATATCCGTTCAGTTCGCGCTGCTCGACATAGTTGCCGCCACAGTCACATACTGAATCATGGAACTCCTGAGATGCCCAGATCACAGAATTACCCCATAATGGCGCGCCATGCGGACTATGATAGTGCTCATATCCTATATGAGGCCATACCCAATCATCCGATGTGGTAAGGTGCCAGTCACGAGGTTTGTCGGTCCATTTGATGATACCGAGAATCTTATCTTCAGGAGTCAGGATCAGAGAAGAATCACCATTATTGAGATATGAATCAGTAGCTGCAAGTACATATGCTGTATATCCCATAGGTATGGTTATCTCAAAACCATAGCTGCCAGGAAGGGTGCCACCTGAAGACTGAGTAAAGTACTGCTCAAGCCATTTCAGTGTAGGCTCTGCTGATTTCCACTTAGGATCAGATGAAAGCACCACTGTTCCAATAGCAACAGGTCTTGTAGTAAACCTGAATTCAGTTGCTTTTGAATATGATCCATCCGTATCCTTGGCCATAGCGACTATCACATAGTCAGTATCGATATCAAGATCTGTCATGGTCCAGGCACCATCCACTACCGGATACTTTTCCATGACTGTAACGAGGCGGCTGTGATCTGCATTGAGATACATCCATGCCTGTGCAGTCTCAGCACTTCCACCAAGGTAGTTGGAACTCTTCCATGTATTATCCGATGTCTTTCCAATCCAATACAGAAGTCCTGCTGAGCCCGGTGCCGACACATTGACAACAACATTGCCCGGGTCATTCTTGACAAGTTCCATCTCGACCTTAAGGTCATTGTAAGCAATGGCTGTAGTAGAGTACTCGGCTGTCAGGACCTCACCATATTTGCCCTCGGCATCAGATGCCGTTGCGAAAAGCACATATGCTGTAGAAGGCTTCGTTTTTGTGATGAAATCACTGAGTCTTGCTTCAACCGATGTTCCGCTCACACTCTTTCCTTTCTCAAGAAGGTATGTCGCCTTGGCATCATCATCCGCATACTTCTTTGCATCTGAAGCAGTCATATAAGCATAATATATATTCTCAGCTCCATCAGCAGCAAGAGGAACAACAACCTCAAGTGCTGTTACTGACGCATCGCCTGCAACGACCTTGACCGATCCGCCTGCCTCAAGCTTCAGGGTCGAGAATTCACGCACGATCACATCTGATGCCGCATATGTCTTGCCGGCCTCAGCCAAAGCGATCCAAGCCACATAATCAGTTGCCGGCTCTGCTGTCACACCTGTCAGAGAGAATATCGAACCGGTATAAGACATAGGAGTGGTCAAAGGTTCATAATAAGAAGCATTCAGTCCGTAAAGAAGATCCTCAAGAAGGAACTCCTCAGCAGGAACAAGGCCCATATGATATGAATCGGCACCTGCCACATTCAGTGTCAGTACGGCATCACGGAACCTTTCATCCGAGATTTCAAATTCCACAGAAGCATATTTGAATTCTGCTGTAACGAATGTTTCCTCAGAAAGATAATATCCTGCATCATCAGCAGTCTGATAATAGAGTGCCGGAAGAGCCCAGAACACATATGACTCACCTGCATATGGCTCAGAACCGAGGATCTGAGCTACAGACTCAGAAAGATCCATGTCTGAAACACCATAGCCGGAAGGATATGAGAATGCTCCCAGAAGTCCTTCAGCAGTCTCGAAGATTGACGCCTCATCGAAGTCTGCCTTGGCACAGATTCCATACACAAACTTCTGTAATCCGTTATACATCTCTGCATTTGCATTGCCGAGAGAGACTCCGAAAGTCTTGAAAGGTGAAGTCGTGAGGTAAAGACGCGCCACAGTGGCCTTGCCTCCCTCAAGCACAGCTACGACCTTGAGGTCTCCTTCCGCTGCTGCGATACCTGACTCGACAAGTTCCTTTGACGGAGCTGTTATATCGAAATAAAGACCTCCCATGTAGATGTCTTTATATTCCTTGACTCTCCATCCGTCCGGAATCTGGAGCACATAGTCGACAACGCCACGGGCATCAACCTGGACTCTCTCGGTCACACCATTTGCAACATACCAGTCCGAAACAATGACCGTAGACCAGCCTGCCGGCTTCACAAAGTGGAATCCGCAAGCACCGTCAACCGTAACCGTAAAGGTCATATCCTCGCCGAATGTGAATGTAACGGCATATATCTCACCGCTGAGTTCGTCAGTAATGAGCTCGTAATCAGAGAATACTGAATTTCCGGAAAGAGGATAGCTGACGCCTCCTATTACAATGAATGTGTCATCACCTTCGGTAATGACCTCTGGAACATCAGCCAAGACCGGAACAGCCTTGCCTTCTGAATCAAGGAACAACTGCTTCTTGCCGTCCTTGTCAATGTATGCCCAGTAATTCTCGCCGTCACCAAGGGTCATATAGGTAACGTATGACTCCAGGTCCTTTTCAGGAAGAAGCTGAAGTTTAGTACCATCTGACAGGGTGATAGTTGTTACACCTGTGGCAGCATCTCTTGACACATTCGAGATGAAAGCCTGACCTGTAAGCATCGACTTCAATGCCTTGATTTCAGAATTCATCTTCTGCTCAAGCTCGAATAACTGATCGACGATCATATCGATCTGCTCCTGAAGCGCAGAGTCATCATAGCAGGACACAGCAAGAGGCGAGGCCAGCAGCACTGCAAGCGCCACCTTCGCAAATCCCGACTTAATTTGATTAAAGATTTTCATAAATATTGATTTAGTTGTTGTTATAATTCAGGTTTCCGAATCTGCCCTGCACCCGGGCGGCAGGCTGCATGTCCACCGGAGCCATAGAGCATGCCTTGACGGCATTCGGTGTATGAGTCCATCTTGCCTTGCCCGTTATGTCACAGTATGCCCACTGGAGGGCTATGTTATAGTCCATGTTTCCCCAGTCTCCGAAAGAATAAGGGAACACATTGTCGGCATCATCGGCATAGCTTCCGTTGTCATTGTTGACATATTCGTCAGGCTCGATGCCATCCTTGTAGTCTCCCCAGCCTTTGGCGTTCCTCACCCAGAAAGTTACTGGAGAGAACTGGAAGCGTCGACCCTTATAAGTAGTCTCCGAGACGGTCATTCCCACATTCTTGCCTTCTGTCCTGCATCCTATCATCTTTACAGGGAAATCGATTCCCTTGAGTGAACTGATGACGAGTTCGGCTGCCGATGCAGTATTGTAGGATGTAATGACATACAGACGCTTCAGGCCAAGGTCAGTCGGCAATCCGAGATTGTCGGTATCATTGGTGTAGCCATAGCCGAAAGTCCAGTTCTCGGTCTTGCCATCATTATAGACAACCTGAGTGAAGGTCTTGTCGTGACTGGCAGCACCTGCTATGCATCCCGACAGCCAGCGGCTCTGGGCGACAGCTCCGCCTGCATTGAACCGGAGGTCAAGTATAAGGTCCGTAATGCCGGCTGCCACGAATTCGTCGATGGTTTCCTTAAGGAACTCCTGCGAATTGAGGTCAAAGGACTCGTATACAAGGTATCCGATCTTTGTAGCGGAATTGTCAGGATCCGTAAGAATCGATGCATGAAGGACCGGATCGTATATGTGAGCCTGAGCCGACACTGTCTGCGTATCGTATGAATTCAAGGCATAGCCGCCCTTTCCATCCGGTTCGAACCTGAGGAAAGAGAACGAGAATGTTCCTGCCGGGTTCTGGTACAGTCCCGTCATGTAGTTGAGATAATTGGTTGTCGTCAACTGAGTGCCGTTGACTGCATATATCATGTCTCCACGTCGCAGACCGGCCTGCTCAGCAGGCGAGCCCCTGCGCACATAAGAGGTCGCAATGCACATCAATGACGGATTGTCCGGAAGCGAAGATGACATGAACGGGCCGAAGCCAAGGCCTCCTGTCTGAACAGCCTTGGTGGAGGTTGCCGATATCGGCTGTACCTCGACGATATTGGTGTATATGAATCTCTGTCCTGAATTCGGATGGCTTGTCCTGTAATAGCCGCCATCCTCCTCATTGACATCTCCCAGATAGAGAAGATGTGCCGTGAGGAAATCCTTGTAGCTTATCGTCAGGTCGGCTTCCTGAGCATTATATGCCTCCTTGAACAGATAGTCCTCCTTCAGGATATCGTGCATGTATGTATTGAGAGCCTCATTGAGCTCGGCATCCGCACTGGTCCCGCTTGCCGCCTGCACCAGCTCCGCCACACACTCGGGTTCGAATCCTTCAACGGTCACCCAGAGTTCGAGTCTTCTCTCCTCTGGCGACTTGTTCTCGTCAATAGCAATCCTTACCGTGCGGTTTGTCTTGCCTTCTCCGCTGACAGTGGAAGAAGTTATCCTCGCCCATTCCTCATCCGGAGAAGTCAGAAGCTCCAGTTCCGCAGTCCATGATGCAGATGCGTCAAACTTCACTGAAACAGTAGCGCCATGATATGACACATCCTTGTCTTCATAAGGATTCTTCACATTGGCAATGCCGGTATCCTCCGGCTTTCCGCCCGCATTGTCATCATCCAGATTGCCTTCCTGACAGGAGGCAGCAGAAATGATGACCATAAAGACTGAAGCAATCAGCCAAGATATGTAATTCTTCTTCATTTTGAACGTGTTATGCAAAATCTTTCAAATATACTACAAATTTCCATATATGTATTCCACCCGGTATTCAGAATTGCCTTCAGTCCATGACATAGCCACAGGATACCCGTCTTCATCGAATCCGTATGCAAGAGCACTCTCCACTGTTCCCGTGCCCGTAGGCGACGGACTGATCATCTTTGTCGGAAGCTGGGCCGAGGCCTTGTCATACCATCCCAGCAGGAATGGGAAGGATATGAACGGATCGTTCTTCTCCATAAGGGACATATAGCCCCATACCACATCCGGTGCTGACGGATGAGCGACCAGGGCCGGATCCGAATACTCGAACGATGTGTTCATGAACCTTACAAGATTGCCTTCTTCGTATGAGAAAGACCGGAAAGAAAGCGTCGGAGACGATATGTCCGTGAGGAAACCGTCAGAGTCATAAGTCCACGTGAAAGGAGTAGTCTCTTTTTTTCCATATATGAGTACATCGGACTGAGTCACCACTCCATCGGCATCCCTGTCATAGGACATCTCCAGGTCATTCGACGCTTCGAAACCGTCATGGTCCAGCGTGAAGAGCCCAGTGGCATCGCACACATACATGTCATAGGCTTCCAGCGATTCCTCCTGACCGTCGATCACGGTTTCTGACACAGTCAGCGTCACAGGATCATCCCGATTGATTTCCCAGGACAGTCTGAGTACCATGGTGCCGATATATGGGCTGTAATAGTTCACACGGGTCAAAGTCTTGACTACAACTTCCTTGTATACCGAGAACGAGCCTGACAGGAGCCATTCCATGCCATCCTGGACAAGATACACTGCATATGTTCCTTCAGCCAGATCATCAGGAATCACGACCGAGATACCGGAATATGTCAGTTCGGTCTCCAAAGCATGTTCATTGCCCTCGGAATCAACCAGAACGGCCACACAGCCTTCCTCAAAGCCGATTCCATCCACTGCGATCTCCTCGCCAGTCTTGGCGCCAGAAGGCATCTTGAGCCCTGTCACAGGCATCTCTGCCGGCAGGATTTCCATAGTTCCCAGTTCATCCTGTCCTGACTTGACCATATATGTTCCGGGAGTCAGTGACGATGGTACCAGGAAGACAAGACCTGATGCTGTAACCACAGTCACCTCCGCTTCATATACCGTTCCATCTTCGCCCACCATGCTTATGGCAGGCTCTTCCGGAAAACCGTTCCATTGCACGAGCACTTCCCCGCCTGCCATGGCAGAAACCGGCAGCACGCATTCGGACAAAGGATTCTCGGCCTGAGGTCCGGAGAGTCCGTCCTTGTCATTGCATGCTGCAGCAGATAAAGCCAGAAGCAGCAGGGTCAATATCTTTCTCATAGTCTTATACCTTCAAGATTTCTCAGAGTCTCCGCTGTCTCCTTTGCCGAAGGGCGGGACATGTCGTTGCTGATTATGACACCTTCCTTGTCCAGAAGTATGAAACGAGGGATTGCCTCAACCCTGTATCCTTCCTGGAAACGGCTTCCGGTGCCGAGATACAGCTGCACGCCGGTGAGTTCACCTTGACGGACCATGTTCTCCCATGCCGCCTTGTCCTTGTCTACAGACAGGCCGACAAACACGATCTCAGCATCCTTGAACTCTTCCTCCAATGCCTTCAGATACGGCATTTCACGCTTGCATGGACCACACCATGTAGCCCACATGTCGATGTATACATATTTGCCCCTGAAATCGGCAAGGGTGTGCACCTTACCATCAACATCCGGAGACCTGAAGCCTGGCGATATCTTTCCCGGACGGGAAAGGTCCCACCTTTCGTACTTCCGTGCAAAGGATGAGGTCAGAAGTGTATCTCTGACATATGTATGGTAGAGATTTTCGATCTCGCTTATGTCCTTCACGCCGAAATTGTCGACATATGCCGACGCAATATGGTGGAGTATGATTTCCTTCACCGCAGGATCGGAAAGGTTGTCCGCAGCATATTTCATCTGTGCCACGGTCTTCGGATATACCGATGTCGTGCCGCGTCCTTCAGGATCAAGGACATGCATGGCCTCCGCCACAAAGGCACGATACTCATCAAGGCACGCAAGGCGTTCGTCTTCAACCACATACGACTCTATGACATCGTAATAGCCCTCATCCGGCTGGTATTCCATGTTGGCGGTCATTATCCTGTGAGCCATAGGATACATGATCAAAGGCGCCGCATATGAATATCTTATCCTGTCAGCCTCGTTTTCCTCGAAATCTCCGACAGACGACAGGCCGTTTGCCTTCAGAAGCTTGACAGCATCCGCCGCCTTTGCATCCAGACGGGTCTTGTATTCATCAAACGGCAGAGCATAATCCTGGTCAGGAAGGGCCACCAGTGAAACCGTATTCAAATATTTCACAGCCGGAGCCTTTTCCCCATCAAAGACATATGTACGCTTGAGGTTGTGTCCTTCGAATGACAACATCGCATTGTCCCCTTCCTCCATATACAGAAGCAGAGACTCCTGTCCATGGAAAATCCTGAAAAAGGCCATGTCAGAACCTTTCAAGACAAAGGTGGCGCATCCGTCACCGTCAAGAGGCAGCACGGTTATGTCGTTATTACATACCACCACGACCTCCTCAGCCACCGGATCAGTAACCTTTATACTCAGCACAGCGTCTTCTGACGTAAATGAACAACTGCAACAAAGAATAAATGCTGCCAATAACATTAACACACGTTTCATATTCTCTAAGTCTAGTATATTCTTTCCTTATATGTAATGTCTACAATTTCCGCAAAGCCCTCGAACTTCTGCGGCTCCACATTCCTGAAGTCTCCGTCCGACTCCCTGCCCTCATATACACGCAGCACGCCGGAGCCCTCCTTGTCGGAGCCGACCAGAAGGTCGTAGCTCCTGTGCATGTTCTCCGCCTTCTGATACAGATTGAACTTCAGACATGTGATCTTCTCTCCAGAAAGAGAGAACTGCAGCTCAGCCTTTGCCGGAGATGCCGACAGGTCCACTCTGTAGACCTTGTCCCCCACTGCGTAATACATATAGTTCTTAAGCGAACTGAATGCATAGAGGGCATCCTCGTGCAGGATATCCTGGCACTGCGACAGGTCTGCATGACTTCCCTTGCCGAGCACATATGTACAGTCTGCATACCTGAGCATATCTCCGAGCTGTACACCATAGAGATGACAGTCCCCTCCATCCTTGACGATGACATATGTCAGTCCCATCTTTGCATTGCCCGGGTCATAACGTGTATTCTCCATATATACGAAGTCATAACCTTCCGGCCATGTTTCGAAGGCGCTTCCAAGCACTCCGGAGCCTGGGGCCATGCCTTCGGCTATCTGCCCCATCTCCTCCATGGACGTCAATGGATTCAAGCCACCGAGGTCATTGGTCGCGAGCAATGGGCAATATGCCACAAGACGCTTATTATCAATATCATATAGCATGTACACAGCCGCATACACCTGAGTCGCAAGCACATTCGCTCCGACATACGGCGCGACTGCGAAATCCTTGTTCACAGCGCTTCCGTACAGTCCGTCTATACCCATTATCTCGCAGTAGTGCGCATTTGTGCCGCTCACCACGACCTTGCCGAATCCTGCTGACACTATCGAGTGCGGAACGAGCTTGTCCTGCACCGCAACCTCATATGCAAAGTCATACTCAGGCTTCCACTCGAAGGCATCCTTGCCGAGCCTTGTCGCTCCGTCGTCGGTCAGAAGATAATACGGAGACGCTGCATCGGTCTTGTCTGACAGCCACTGGATCCTGCGCGGACCGTTCATCTGAGGCATGCCGTTTCCCTTCAGGACATCAGTCATCGTCTCACCGGTCACTGCCGAGACCACATCCAGACGCGCACGGCCTCCGTCCGAACACAGAACCATCCAGCCCTCCGACATGGATGAGCTGACGGTCAGTTCAACACTATGCTGCCAGTAGAGGCCTGTCGCGACCTCTGTCACAGTAAAATACAACGCATATGAGCCTGGAGCCAGAGTCACTTCGTAGTCAAGATTCTTCTCGGTCCCTATCACCACAGCCTCACCCATGACATTGCGGTCGAGCACCTTCCACTCGAAGGTATACTCCCCTTCAGGGAAATCCTCAGTACCAAGATCCGGCGTGATCTGAAGCCTCGAGAGGGTCAGGACGCTCTGGTCCTGGAGACCTGTTATCACAGGCTCCTTGAGGTCCACATAGTCATAGTTGCCCTCATCCTGGCTACATGCCGCCGCTGCTATGGCCAATGCCAATATGTATAATATCCTTCTCATCATCTGAATGTCAATGGTTCTCCGGTCTCAGGATCGAATGCATCCTCATCATATGCCTCCCCGGCATTCTTCTTTTCCACCTCTCCCTCAACATATGCTGTCATCTCCGCGCTGATATACAAAAGCTTGGCAAGGGTGATGACGCCAGAGTCGTTAAAATCCCCCGGGTCGATGCCCAGCACCTTGCACACAAGCTCGAACTTCTGCTGTGTGAACTCGCCTACCAGGTTTTCATCCCAGGCGGCAGGAGCCTTGGTGAACATGTCCGAGAAATATATCCTGTATTCGAGAGTCGACACCGTGTCCGCAACCTGTACGATATGGTCCACAGGCAGATCGAAATGCTCATTGGCATGGATCTGCAGGAGGATCATCTTCTTCTCGCTCTTGAGTGCCTCAGTCCGTTTCAGCGTGACGACATAATCGGTTGATGACGCGCCGGCAGGAAGAACTGCGCTCTCAGGGAGAACATAATCCACACCTTCCTCCGCATTGTCGGAGGTTACGGTCATGCCTATCGGGCGGGCTTCGTCAGAGGCCCTGCCAAGAAGCTGGACCCTGACCGGGACCTCCAATTGGTCCGAAGCCTCATAGACAAAGGTCACGTCGAGGCTGTCGGTAACGGTCATCGATCCGGATGTATTGTTGAAATACACTCCGGTGATGTCCTGGAAGGGCGCAGGATGGCGCTCCTGACAGGAGGTCAGGAGGATGAGGAATGACAGTATGTAGTATATTCTGTTCATTTTCTGTAATTTAGATTCCTCGACTTCGCTCGGAATGACAGGAGGGTTAGTTGTCTGTTTCTGATGTTGGGAGCGGGATGACGAAGACGGCGTCGCTCGGCTGCGGGTTGCGGCTGGCAACCGGCGAGAAGAGCACAGGCGTATACATTCGCTTGTACATAAAGAACAGCTGTCCTTCGCCATACAGTTCCCTTATATATTCATACTGAAGGATGTCCCTCGTCAATGTCTGGATGTTGCCTACACCTCTGTTTGCACGGAGCCTGTTGACATATGCCACGCCTGCTCCGATATCCTCGGATCGGCTTTCTGCAGCAATGAGATACATCTCTCCAAGCCTGAGCATCGGTATCATGGTGTTGCGGATGTTTCCCGAATCCACCATGTCAGAGTACTTGTAGAAGTATCTGTTGGCTCCTGTGGCCACCCAGTTCACCCTGTAGCGGTAGTCATCCTGGTTTCCGCCGGTCATAGCTCCGCCTCCGAAGACTATGCTGCTCATCAGGTCGTTGTCCATCCTGAAGACATAGTTCGGGATGCGGCTCGGATCGAAGTAATCCTTGAAGAGGGTGTTCCTCTGCGAATGGGTCAGCGCGAAGATGACCTCCGAAGAGAAAATGCGGTCAGGATCGTCTGGAGAGCCGGTCACAAGACTCTTGTCCACAAATGGGAATATGCCCTTGTCCGAGGCGTCGATAACCTCCGTAGAGTATCTGTAGGCAACCTCCCTGTCTCCGAAATACAGTCCCGAACGCGCCAGAAGGGCTGTCACGGCATAGTAATTCAGACGAAGATTCCTGTAGTACATGAAAGTGGACGAACCGTCGGAAGGCGCCGAGGTCATCGTGCCTGACGTCCTTACAGGATCATTTGCAAGCAGGATGCGGGCTTCCTGAAGATCATGAGTTATCTCCGCCGCCACTTCCGACGCAGGGAGTATGCCGTTAGGAACTACTGAATACTTCTTGTAGTATGGTATGGCATCCTGCTGAGGGTTGCGAGAGTATACAGGGCCGAAGAGGCGCAGCATGTCGAAATGCAGCATGGCCCTGAGAGCAAGAGCCTCACCCTTTATCACTTTATAATTATCTCCCGAGAACTTCACAGAGGTATTCTCGAGGGCTTCGAGAAGGAGGTTGCAGTTCAGGATGAGCGAGTATGCCTTGTTCCATGTCTCGTTGAGTCTCGCCCTCCAGTAGTCTGTGCCATATTCATATTCCGCAAGGTCGGCATAGTTGCCCCACACGGAATTGTCAGTTCCGATCACATAGGCTCCGCCCATGATCTCCACCATCTCCACAGACAGCGCTCCACCATAAAGCATGTCGCTGTTCAGCTCGATATATATTCCGTTGAGAGACTTGATGAATCCGGCCTCGGTCGAGAAGAGTTCGTCCTGAGACATCTTGTCATATGGCTTCACATCAAGCCAGGCATCGCAGGACACGAGAGTCAGAAGAGACGCCAACGCAATATATGTAAGTATCTTTCTCATATTCCTGCTCATTTAAAATGTTATACCCAAAGACATTGTCACCGTCCTTGCGAACGGATAGTCTATACCTCGCTCCACGCGCACCGAAGTCGCCCTGAAGACATCGGTCATCGTCAGCTGGACATTCATGGCTCCGAGCCTCATGCGACGTGCGATCCTGTCAGGAAATTCATAACCTATGTTGAACGACTCTCCGACAAGCGAGTTGTCATCCATCACGAAGCGCGATGACTTCTCTGTCCTCTGCACCAGGGAGATGCCCTTGAAATATGCCTCCCTGTTGTTCTCGGACCATCTGTCATACAGCGCCCTTTTGTCTTGATTGTCATAGACTTCCTGGGTACCTATGTTCTCGACCTTCTGGAAGAGCGACGAATTGAACACCTGACCGCCCCAGCGATATCTGAGATAGCATCCCACTGAGAATCCCTTGAGATACAATGAAGTACCTATGAGTCCCTCGATCTTCGGCTGCGTGTCGCCGACCACGACCTCGTCATTCACATCATATGTGAACGAATATGTGCCGTCCTTCTTTATGAAGAGTTCCTTTCCGGTCGCAGGGTCGATTCCGGCAGAACGCACCGCCCATATCGCTGTCGGGCTTCCGCCGTCATAGTACCTTGTCGTGCCGACAAGTGATGTCTTTCCACTTTCATTGAGCGCGCTGAATGAATCACCGATGTCCGCAAAGACTGAACGGGAACTCGTGGCATTGAGACTCAGGTTCCAGATTATGCCTTCTGAGGGTCTGTAGACAGGAGAAAACCTTATGGCAGCCTCCCATCCCTGAGTCTTCTGGCTTCCTGCGTTCATGGCCACGCTGGTCACTCCCATTGAGCCCGGAGTGGTGATCACCGCAAGAAGAGGATCGGTATGCTTCCAATAATAGTCGAAAGTAAGATTCACCCTTTCTCCCCAGAAAGTCATGTCGAGTCCGAGGTCATAATTGGTGGTCTCCTGCCAGGCGAGACCGGCATTGCCCAGCGCATTGAGGATGACTCCCGTACCGAAGACATTGGTCATCCATCCGTTGAACTTGTAGGTTGAGAAGGCCTGGTATGCGGCGAAATTCTGGTTTCCCGGATTACCTACCGAGCCACGCAGCTTCAGCAGCGAGAAGAAGTCAAAGTCCTTCATGAACGGTTCCTTGTGTATGTTCCATCCCGTTCCCACGGACCATGTGTTCCTGAATCGGTTGCCGGTGCCGAACATCGACGCTCCGTCAAGACGGTAGTTGAAGTCGAGGAGGTAGCGCTCTGCATATGCATAACCGCCATTGATGTAGAAGCTGGCTGCACGCTTGAGGCTTTCGCTGTAGTCAGGAGAATCTCCGACCGGATAGCCGTTGGCGAATGACGGAGCATCAAACTGGTCATCTGTAAAACCGGTTGCAGAATAGCCGTAAACCTGCCTGTGATTATTGCTGAAGTTGAATCCTCCGACAGCATTGACCATATGTTTCTTCGCGATAAGCTTACCGAAAGTGACCGCCACATCGCCTTCGTACACAAGTTCCTTTATCTGTGTATGAGCATAAAGACCCTTTTCTGTCTCACCAGCATCATCGAACTGGGAATGGAGCGGAGACAGGCGCATCTGCTCGTCATCATCCTGCTTGGTCAGACCGAACTTCGCCCTGAGGCGCAGGTCCTTGGTTACAAACCACTCCAGGATGAAATTGTTAGTGAAGCCGAATCCTGTTGCAGTATCCCAGTTGTTCAGATGGGCATTCCACAGAGGATTGGCGACAGGATAGTCATCCACGCCTTCTTCCGGATAGTAGAGATACTTGTCTATGCCTCCGTCCCGATTGTATTTTCTGTAGTATGGATTGGCATGGGCGTATTCGGCAAAGGACACTGTCGGGTTGGTGACATCCAGCCAGTTGATGGAAAGCTTGTTGCTGAACTGGAACTTTCCGGTGCGATAGATCAGGTCCACATTTCCCTCAAGTGTCTGCCTGTCAGAGTCTTTCATCACACCGCCGACATTGCCGTAGCTAAGGCCGATGCCATATCTGATCTTGTCCTCGCCTCCTTCGGCATATATGTTATGCTTATGAGTGAATCCCGGGCGTATGGGCTCGCTTAGCCAATATGTGTCCACTCCCCTCTCGATCTCCTTCAGACGCTCGTTGCGGAGATTGTCAAGTCTGATCTGGGCGAAAGGGTCACCCGTGTTGTCCTTGTATACGCCTGCCAGTGTCTCGAACTGAAGCTTCTCGCGCGAGTTCATCAGGTTGTAGTCGCTAAGGTCTGCCAGTGACAGGCCGAAATCGCCCTTGTAGGAAAGCTGCAGGCGGCCTCGCGCCGGAGCCTTGGTCTCGATGACGACAACTCCGTTGGAGGCTTTCGAGCCGTATATGGCAGTAGAGGCCGCATCCTTCAGGACGGTCACCGACGCCACACGGTTCATATTCAGGTTCATGATGGTCTCCAGAGTGGTCTCGAAGCCGTCCAGAATGAAGAGAGGCTGATTAGGGTCTGTGCCGTATTCCTCCTTGAGTCCAGCCACGCTTGTCTTTCCGCGGATCTCCACATCAGGCATCATGTTGGGGTTGGAGCCGAACTGTGTGCTTTCCATCATCTTGAATGAGGGATCCAGAGTCTTGAGGCTCTGAAGCACATTGGAAGAGCCGACCGCCTTGAGTTCGTCGGTCTTGAATGTAACCGAAGCTCCGGTAAAACTTTCCTTCTTCCTCTCATACACTCCGGTAACCACCACATCGGCAAGCTGCTCGGCATTCATATGCATGACCACGCGAGAAAATGTTGACGCATTCTTTGTCGTATAGTACCTGACCTCGTCGTCATAGCCCATATATGAGAACACGACCTCGCACTTGTGCTGCGGGACACGCAGCTCATATGCGCCATCCACATCCGTTATGGCACCCAGCTTCGTCCCAGGCACGGTGACTGACACGCCTATGAGAGGATACCCGTCTGCAGAGTCTATTACCTTTCCTTTCAATACGACAAAGCTTTCCTGGCCATATGCTGTCCAGGAAAGCAGAATCGCTGCCAATATGTTCAGAAGTTTCTTCATCTGCGTTCAGGTCAGAATTTTCTGAGCCGGTTTTCCCTCTTTATCTTTGCAAGATTGCCAGAACTGCATCTGCTGTCGCCTGACTGGCAATCCTTCTTTACAGAGATCTCAGCCTCAGGAAGAGCATATGGGATATCTACGGATTCAGGCATTGTTATGGATTTGGTAAACAGGTCATTGATATCCGACGCATTGTACTTCTTGAACTGACACTTCTGGCGATATACACGGCTGTATCGTCCCTCATTGTCTATGGCCATTGCGGCAAGCATTACCGTCTTGTTCCAAGGCGCGCGGAAATTCACGGTCTCGGCATAATATACGCCATAGTATACAAGAGTCTCATACAGCATTGCATCCGGGAACTGTTCAGGATCCTCCAGGCCGGTCTGATATTCGAACATCGTATAGTAGTATGACTTGTATTCACCCTCTATACTGATCGTGACAGGGACCATCGCATATCCCTTGTATTGCGCTCCGGCATCAGGATTGATCTCATAAAGGTCATCTCCGTCATAGAACTTGTCATAGGATGCAGTAATGGTGATGTCCGCATAATCTGCAGGACCTGTGCTGAAAGGCTCGCTGAATATCACATCTGCGAGGAAAGCGCCCGTCTCCTCATCCATGACCACTGCTGCCACCCTGTATTCAGTCTCAGGAGCGAGGAACGATATTGTTCCGGTTGACTTGCCCTGCGAAAGTTCATAGTAGCTGAACTCGTACATGTCTCCGTAATACGAATTGTTGATGAGGTCGGTGATATCCTGCTTGACTTCATCAGCCGTGGCATCTGCAGGATATGCATACCAATAATAGAAATGTGCAGCATCGGTCGGAGTCACCGCCACCTTGAGGGAATTTGATCCGGCCTCAAGAAGTTCGAAATCAAACTTGCAGTCCTCTGCCGGGCCTGCAGGCGCTGTCCTCACCGTGAACTTCTGCATGGCGGTAGTCTGCTTGCCGGCCTTGTATCCGAACACCACCATCGTGTATTCGATATCAGGCTCCAGACCGGTCATACGTCCCGCCAGACTGCCTTCATAAACAAAGTTCAGGATGCCCCAGGTGCCGTAATCTTCCATAAGATGGGCATATATCTCATTGTCGGACATGCCCGCCATGAACTCCGACGGCTCTGCAATCATGACATAAGGGTCATTGTTGGTCGTCTTGACATCCACATAGAATGAAGACTGGTCGACATCATCCCCCACCGTAACGGTTATCACATTGTCAGACATCGGCACATCAGCCGTGGTATGCCATTTATAGGTCGGCTCTCCGGTAAGCTTGCAATCCTCATCCCATTTGCATGCGAAGACTATGTATTCGGTAAGGGCGAGGCACTCGAACTGGCTGTTCACCTTGTTGACATCGCTATACCACTCGTAATATTCGCCGCGGACGGTAATGTCGCCATAATCCAGGAGATCCTGGATGTCCCAATCTATATAAGCCTGGAAGACTGCCATAGGGTCATCTCCATGAACTGCTGCATAGCCGTCATAGGTGGCCTTGTCCATGAGATTCCAGTAATAGCGGACGCCGTCGTGAGAAGGTGTCACGGTTATGTCCATTATGTTATCGGTCTCAGTCACATCCACAGTGAGAGTGATCGGTCCCTCATAAGGCGGGAGCGTCGTAGCCTCGGCAGAATACACATCAGTCGTGCGCTCTCCCTCCGGAGTTATTCCATATACATATACGACATAGTCCGAGCTTGGATCCAGTCCCTTGTACTGCAGATTTTCATACGAACCCTTGTTGATGATGGTCCTGAGGTATTCAGGAATAGAGATGCCCTTGTTCTGAGCCTCCAGCGAGAAGTATGACATGTCCTCCTGGAATATCTGCTCGTCAGAGTCCATATCCTCGAACCACTCCTTGCCGACCACCTGTCCCACCCAGGTCATGTCATCAGTCAATGTCCTGACTGAGAAATTGATGACAGTCGACTCGGTAGAAGTCACGGTAAGGATCATAGGTTCCTCCCAGGCTGACTGTGAGACATTCACCAGGATATCATCTACTCCGGGATATGAAACGGTAATGACTGCTTTTCTTTCTCCTCCGGTCTCATTCTTTGACGCTGAAACCTCTATGAGACGCGCCTTGCGGGTGCTTACCTCGAGCCAGTCCGCATCAGTTACGGCAGACACAGATTTCTCTGAAGCGGCATTCGCGACTTCATATACTATCTTCTGCATCGCCCCGTCAGAAGAGAGGGCGAGCTCATACGAAGACAGGCTGACTGCAGGATCCTTGTCCAGGTCCTCCTGCACGCATGCGAGTGCGACGAGAGCCGCAGCTGCTGCGGCAATATATTTCACTATCCTGTTCATGCTACTTATAATCATATGTAACGGACTCCCCGACCTGGCAGAGAGCACAGTTCACGACATCATAGTTTCCGTTAGAATCAGCGGCAGTCACAATCACGAGGACCTCACAGTTCTCTGCCACCCATTCATCCTCGAGAGGGAGAACGAACATCTTGCCCGCCTTCTCTCCCTGAGCCAGCATTCCCAGCTTCTCTCCCGCGAAAGAGAGCTGCGACACCTTGCCAGCCGCATATCTGAGGGCGTTGTCATGGGTGTTCTGCCATGACTCGTACATGCCTGCCTGGAGAGAATATATTCCGTCTTCAAGAAGCCATGCGGCGATACGGTAGTTGTTAGCCACAGCTGCCTTCACCTCGGCGTTCACCAGGATGTCATCTCCGGATATCTTCACAGATGCAGCTATGCCGGCATCCGCCTTGTCCTTCTTGAGCTGGTCTATCTGAGCCTTGATCTCCTTGATGTCCGAGCCTGTATTGACAGATGAGAGATTATATGTCATCAGCGGATAGTTGCCTGACAGGTTGTATGCCATCGAGAGGTCTCTTGCAGCCTCGGAGTATGCATCGTCCGCCTCGCCGCCGTTGTATGAATGCGACGCGACATGATGATACAGACTGTTATACGCCTCGTCCTGAGAGAGGGCCCTGAGGCTCTCCATCATCCTCGGGCAGTTTGAGCATGTCGCTCCCGTATGCTGCACTAGAAGCATCCTGTGACGGAAAGACGTGCTGTTTTCCTGCGGATCGGCAGGAAGCTCCGGCACATCGTTGATTGCAGTTATCACCACATCCTCCGACACGCTCAGTCCGTACACCGCATAGAAAACGTATTCGCCTTCCTCCTCTGTCACAAACACATTGGACGACAAAGGAGCCTTGTCATATTCAAGGTAAATTTCCGCATGTCCAGTCACATCGTGGACTTCGCCATCGGCATCTGTCACATTGACCGTAAAAGTGACGGCATCCGTTCCGTCGCTACGCATCTGATCGAAATCAGATATCAGCTCGATGGTTCCCGGAATCACAGGAGCCTTATCCTCGCCATCCTGGCCTGCACATCCTGCCAGAAAGGCCAGGCTGACCAGCATCAGCATACTGAAAAATCTCTTCATTTCTGATATGTTCTTTTATCTTGCTATCATCTTTGACTTGCGCATCTTCGCGTCAAAGAATTCCTTCTGCAATCTATCCTTTCTGAGTTCTTCTACCATAACCCTTGCAGCTTGCTGTTTCTGCTGCATCTTGATTGCGCTGATGCGGGATTCATCATGTTTCTTAGTACCGACAGGTATGACAAGACTGCTGTTGTCCTTATGGGCACACACCGCCATTGACGAAGACTTGCTCTGCTGAGCTATGAATTCGCTTACCGGCGACGCTCCGTCCTGAGTAAACCTCAGCACTTCCCTATAAATCTTAGTAGGATTACCCTCATAGTCATATGCCACAGCCGCCAATGTCATAGGCTTGTCATATTGTACGACAAAGATACTTGACTCATATGGGCAGCCGCCTCCCTCAAGTGCCGCATAGAATGTTTCATCAGTATACATCTCCTCATCCGAGAGATCGTTCGCATAGATATCATAGTAGAATGCACTGCATTCGCCTATAGTCTTGACTTTGATAGGCATGAGCGCGTTTCCTTGTTCCAGAAGAGGCTCAAACTGTGTCTGGCCGGCCTTGACAAGCTCACCAAGGTCATAGTAAGGACCGAAGTCCATGTCAAAGGTAATTGCAGCATATGTCTTTGCCGGAGTCACGAAAGGCTCGCTGAAGAACATTTCAGAAAGGAATTCTCCTGAGTCATAATCAACAATGATGGCACAGACCTTATACTCTGTCTCAGGATAAAGGTCCCAGACAGTTGTAGCGGCATCTCCCAGCGTAAGTTCCCATGAAGCGTACGACGCTATGTCTCCCTCATATACCTGTTCCATTATCATCCGGATGTAACTCTTTGCATCGTCCTCCGTATAATATGACGGGCATACAAACCAATGATAGAATTGTCCCTTGTCTGAAGGAGTTACTTCAACCCATGCATTATCGACATCGGGCTCTACATGGAATGCGAATGTACAGTCTGCAGGATCTCCCGCCGGCAATGTCTTTATCTGCACCCGTTTCATGTCAGTTGTCATCGTACCGGCCTTATATCCGAATGCAAAGAACGTATAATCATTGTCAGGGCGCATCCTCGAATATGTCCTTGTCTTGTTGCCCGTGAATGTATATTCGCTCATTATGTAGTCATATCCTGCAACAAGATATGCAAACACCTCATCGTCTGTCAATCCCTCCACCTCACTGGTCCTTACCGGTATGATCACGTACGGATCATCATTTGTCACGGTTGCAGTTGCATCTGCAGAAGACTGCGTGACATTTGAGATTTCCAAAGTTATCTGATT
>SUYV01000063.1 GCA_015060255.1 Bacteroidales bacterium
TTCATGCATCAAGTACAAATTAGCCTGTTTTCGTACCTGATACCAGCTAATTGGAAGGCATTAGGAACAATATTGCTCGTTTTCGTACTAGATGCCCATTGTTTTGGTGGTATCAGGGACAATATGACCCACTTTTGTACCTGATGCTATACTATTCGGTTGTTTTTATCTATCAGTTCGCTGCGGATGCGGCGGATCTGTTCCAGGACACTGGCGTCAAGGCGCATCCCGTCGACCTCGACGATGAATCCTCCCAGCAGGTCGGGCCTCAGGTCCTCTTCGATCTGCACTTTGACTCCTGTGCGCTGCGACAGCATGGTTTCCAGCCTCTCCCGGAGGCCTGGAACATGCTCAGCAGACACCAGACGGCCCACCTTTATGCCTGCATTCTGCCTGTACTGGTCTATGAACGAATACAGCATCCTCTCGAAGAACGGCATCCTCTTATGTCCATACACAAGAGCGGCAAACCTCTTCATTCCGTCGGACAGAGGTGCCTCAAGCGCAGCCTCCATAAGTTCCAGCTTGCGGTCCAGGTTCACCTCCGGATGCTTGCGGACATAGTCGGAGAACTGCTGCACCTGCTGCATCTTCTGCACAAGCAGGCATGCCTGGGAATAAATTTCCTCCCCGGCATCCGACTCCTGCACATACTTCAGCAGGGCCTTTGCATATCTCGCGGCTATGACTCCTTCATTCATATCTCGTCAGCAAGCCTTTCGGCATATTCCTTCTGCGCAGCATCGCCGGAAAGTTCCTTTCTGATGACCTTCTCGGCAATGGCAAGCGATATGGCAGCGACCTCGTTGCGAACTTCCTTCATGGCGGCATCCTGCTCCTCGCGTATCCTCTTGCGAGCATCATCCATGATCTTCTGCGCCTCGGCACGCGCCTGCTCTTGGGCAGCTGCGATCATGCGGTCACGCTCTGCCGCAGTCTCCTGCAGGAGGCGTGTCTGCTCCGCACGTGTCTGCGCCAGAAGGCGCTCGTGCTCCTGCTGCAGGCCCGCCAGGGCCTCCTCAGCAGCACGCGCCGACTCAAGCGCATCACTGATACGCTTGTTGCGCTTCTCCACCATTCCTGTGATGATCGGGAAACCGAACTTGGCAAGAACGAAGAAGACGATCGCGAAGATTATGGTCATCCAGAAGATGAGACCACTGTCCGGCAACATCAGGTTCATATCCCGAGTCTGATTACATTACGATTGCCATCAGGCAGGCGATGATTGCGAAAAGGCAGGCTCCCTCCACGAGGGCACCGATGATAAGCATCGCTGTGCGGATGTTTCCTGCAGCCTCAGGCTGACGTGCAATGGCCTCCATTGCAGACTGACCGATCTTTCCGATACCGAATGCCGCAGCAATCGCTGCGATGCTGGCGCCTACGGCACCCGCTATTTTGCCCCATGCGACTGCTCCTGCAGCCTGTAGTAAGATTGTTGATAGTAACATAATTATGTTGTTTTAGTTGTATGTTCCTCCTGTCGGGAGAGCCCGATGAACACGGCTGACAGCATTGTGAACACGTAAGCCTGGATGAAGGCCACGAGGAGCTCCAGGCAGTCCATGAAGACGCCGAAGAGCATAGCAATCACTGTCATCGAGCCGTTGATCACAGGTCCCAGCTTCACTGTCACGAATATGACAGCCACCAGTCCCAGGATCATTGCATGACCCGCCATGATGTTGGCAAAAAGCCTGACCATCAGCGAGAACGGCTTTGAAATCATTCCAAAGAGCTCTATCGTCTGCATTATCGGTATGGGAAACTTCAGGAATACCGGAACATCCGGCCATAAAATCTCCTTCCAATAATGCCTGTTTCCAAATATGTTTATCGCGAAGAAAGTGCACAATGCGAGCACCATAGTCACTGCGATGTTTCCTGTCACGTTCGCTCCTCCTGGGAAGAACGGGACTATGCCGAGCAGGTTGCTCAGGAAGATGAAGAAGAAGACAGTGAGCAGGTATGGAGCATATTTCCTGTAGCAATGCTCGCCTATCGACGGCTTTATCAGGTCGTCATTGACCATCATGATCATCATCTCCATAAGGCCTGCAAAGCCCTTTGGAGCACCTTCCTCCGCCGCATCATGCTTCCTGTACCACTTTGCCGTTCCCAGAACCAATGCTATCAGCAGCAGAGCCGTGATCATCAGCGACGCGACATTCTTCGTTATGGATATGTCAAACGGACGGACAAGAGATCCGTCTGCCACCCTTTCCACTATCTTTCCTTCATACCGGCCCTCCTCCGCCAGGAAAAGGCCTTCATATTCATGCCCATGCTCCACTTTTGAAGACATGAACACGTGCCATCCCGTGCTGCTGTGCACGATGCAAGGCAGAGGTATGGTAATATGGCTTCCGTTCCAGTCGGTGATGTGCCATCCATACGAGTCCCCGATGTGCCCGAAAAGCATTTCGGCCACATCTACCTCGCCCTCCTGCGCCTGGGCGGCAGAGAGAGGGGTGGCAAAAGCCGTCAGGACAATGACTGATATGACCTTGAGCCATTTCATAGTTCAGCACATACGGTTACCTTGTTGAATGCTATCTCGACGAATCCTGACTCTATCTCGACATTTTCCGTCATGCCTCCGCTCACAAATACGATCCTGCCGGCCTCCAGCGACGATATCAGGGGCGCGTGGTCCTTCAGGACCATGAACGAGCCCTTGCTGCCAGGGAGAGTCACCTTGCAGACCATCTTCTCCAGAATGACTTTTTCCGGAGAATATATTGTCAGGAGTATGTTGTCGGATGCAGCCATGCCTTTTCTAGTTTCCAGCTACAGCAGCGAGCATTTCCTCACCCTTCTTTATAGCCTCTTCTATGGTTCCCACATTGAGAAATGCCTGTTCAGGGATGTCGTCCACCTCTCCGTCCAGAATCATCTTGAATCCTCTCACAGTGTCCTCTATCGACACCATCACGCCCGGAACACCGGTGAACTGCTCGGCCACGGCGAACGGCTGGGACAGGTAGCGCTGGACTTTGCGGGCGCGGTTCACTGTCAGACGGTCCTCGTCAGAGAGCTCGTCCATACCGAGGATGGAGATGATGTCCTGGAGTTCCTTGTTTCTCTGGAGAATCTGCTTTACACGCTGCGCTGTGTTGTAGTGATCCTCACCGACAATGTTAGGATCAAGAATACGGGATGTAGACTCAAGCGGGTCCACAGCCGGATATATACCCAATTCGGCGATCTTACGGCTCAATACCGTAGTGGCGTCAAGGTGACTGAATGTCGTGGCAGGAGCCGGGTCCGTAAGGTCATCAGCCGGCACATATACGGCCTGGACTGATGTTATGGAACCGTTCTTTGTGGATGTGATCCTTTCCTGCATCTGGCCCATTTCCGTTGCCAGAGTAGGCTGGTAGCCCACTGCAGAAGGCATACGGCCGAGAAGCGCCGACACCTCGGAGCCTGCCTGCGTGAATCGGAATATGTTGTCTATGAAGAAGAGGATGTCCTTCGGACCGCTTGCATCCGCGCTGTCGCGGAACGACTCGGCAAGCGTAAGTCCGGAGAGCGCTACTGAAGAACGCGCTCCAGGAGGCTCGTTCATCTGACCGAAGACCATAGCCACCTGCGACTTCTCCACCTCGCTGTAATCGACCTTGGAGAGGTCCCATTCACCGTTTTCCATACCCTTTAGGAATTCCTCGCCATATCTTATGACACCGGACTCGATCATCTCACGCAACAGGTCGTTGCCTTCGCGCGTACGCTCACCGACTCCGGCAAACACTGAGAATCCGTTGTGCTTCTTTGCTATGTTGTTGATGAGTTCCTTGATAAGGACGGTCTTGCCGACTCCGGCTCCTCCGAAGAGGCCGATCTTACCACCCTTAAGGTACGGCTCAAGCAGGTCAATGACCTTGATTCCGGTAAAGAGGACTTCCTGAGACGTCGCCAGATCCTCAAACTTAGGAGGTTCTCTATGTATAGGGAATGCGCCCTCACGGTCGAGAGTCTTCATTCCGTCAATGGTGTCGCCCACCACATTCATGACACGACCACGGATCTGAGCACCGACAGGCATGGTAATAGGAGATCCTGTTGACCTCGCCTCCATACCTCGCTGAAGACCATCGGTACTATCCATTGCAACTGTTCTGACTGTATCTTCACCTATGTGCTGCTGAACTTCCAATATGAGCTCTCTACCATTCGGACGAGTGACTCTCAAGGCCTCGTGGATCGACGGTAGCTGCTGTACTTCATCCTGCAGATCGAAATGTACATCGACAACAGGACCGATTATCTGAGATATTTTTCCTATAAGCTCCGGCATAGAAATGCAATTTTTCAAATATATGAAAATATCTCTAATAATCGGTCCGGAAATTCCTAAAAATATAGTCTATGGCTATTCTATGGGAGCCTTTTTCTCTTTTTGAAACTTCGTATCAATCAGATAATCTACAGAATATCTGCCTGGTCCTGTCAGAAGCAGAACGACGAAAAGAATAAGATAAATAAGAGACAATTCACCTTCAGGGAACATTCCGTCATGGATATCAAAGAATGCTACAGCCATTGAGGCTATCATCGGAAGGAGAACGATCCTCTCCATCAGACCTGCAATAAGAAAAAGCGAACAGGCAAACTCGCAGAAGATGCTGACCATCAATGTCATATAGCTACCGAAGCCTAATACGCTCGGGTAAGTCTCGGACAATGTGTTGAAATTGATCATCTTGTCAAGTCCGTGCGTAAAGAACAGCACTCCAAAGAAAACGCGCAGTGCAAGAATCAGAAGAGAAACTACCTTCTCCCTGCAATACTGAGGAAACAAATAATTATAAAACATAACAGTCCGTTTTAAAGTTCACGAACCATCATTTCAAAATCTTCGCCAAACCCTGCTGTAAGACTCAACCTCCTAGCTACCAGCAGGTTTCTTATACATACGTGCTCGTCGAGCAACATGCCGTCTCCAAGTCGCGAAGCGACCGGCCCGTAGGGCATATAACAAAACACCCCGTCATCATGTGATGACAGGGTGTCGTATAAGAAAGTGGCAGCTACCTACTCTCCCACCTGGTGGGGCAGTACCATCGGCGAT
>SUYV01000033.1:0-5252 GCA_015060255.1 Bacteroidales bacterium
TAAGTCCAACTGGCCTGCACTCGCAGATCAGCTGGAAGCTTATGAGTAAGATGAACCAATATGAACTTGATTGGAGTTTGTGTTGAGGATAACTTTGTACAGATTGATAATAAAAGTTTGTACATTTGTGAAGACAATACAGAGGAATATGCCGGAACTTGCTTACCTCTTGACTGAGGTGGAGAATAAATATGGACGACGTATAGCGACTACAACCGATTTTGAGTCGCTTTCCGTTGTCATTGAGCACCAGATAGGGGAGCTTATTTCTTCTTCGACGTTAAAGAGGCTTTGGGGATACGTGAGCCTTAATCCAACTCCCCGTATCAGCACTTTGGATGTGCTGTCAAGGTTTGTCGGACATCGTGATTTCAAGGCATTCTGCAACCACCTGAAGGATTCCAATGTGTTTTCGTCAAACTTCTTCACATCAAGATGTCAGACAGTGGCTGAACTTGCAGAGGGGGTGGTCGTGCAGATCGGATGGGCTCCTGACAGACTTGTCAGACTTAGCTACCTGGGCGATTATCAGTTTGAAGTCATGTCGTCGGAAAATTCACAGCTCAGATCAGGAGACCGCTTTGAGCTTTCAGAAATCATCGTTGGATATCCGCTATATATTTCAAGAATACTACGTGACGGTACATACACCTCTTCTTATGTCGCAGGTCAGATAGACGGCATCAATTTACTGAAGGTAGAGACACTCACAAAATAAGCTCGGCGGCTTCCTGTAGTAGATCATCAAGTGCAGCGGCGTCAAGAATTTCATCGGAGTCTTGCTGTGGCGCTTCTGGCATCGTTTCCTTCGCCATTGGCGCAATGATGCCTGTGACAGGCTCAGGAGATGGCTCAGGCTGAAGCGTATCCGCTGCGGGAACATACGGAGCAGCTGCTGTCTCTCGATCATATACCCTTTGGCTGGTGTATGTCAGCCAGACTCCCGTGGCGAGAATGATCAATGCAATTGTGGCAGCGACTATATTTCTTGCCTTCCTGAACGGCTCACGGATTACAGCCGTCCTGACTTCAGAAGCATGGCCATATCTTTTGTCAACATCTCGGTGCAGACAGCCTGATGCGACATGGTCATATGCTCTGCTCATCTCCCTGATTATCACTCCGAGCGACCATATGTCGCTACGCCCGTCCACCTTCTCTCCGGAAATGAGTTCAGGTGCTGCATATGCACGTGTCCCTGCCGGTTCCTTGAAGGCCATGTATGAGTCGGCATCAGACAGACCGAAGTCTATGATCTTCACATTCTGCCCATTGTATGTCACCATTATGTTCTCAGGCTTAAGATCTCTGTGGATGACCTGTTTCCGGTGCATGTAATCCAAAGCATCACAGAGCTCGCAAATTATCTTTTTGGAAAGTCGGGCATTGAGGTTCCCTCCGCAGATAAGTTCCTTGAGCGTGCATCCGTCAATCCATTCCATGACTATGCAGTTTCCTATGGTCGGATGGGCAATCTTGGCATAGTACTGACATATGTTGCTGTGATTAAGGGAGAAGCCGATGTTGAAGTCCTTGTCAAGCAGCTCTTCGTAGAGGATATTCCCTCTGAGTTCTTTCCTGAGTGCCTTGTAGACAAATAATCGTCCTTTCATGCAGACACGATAAAGTTCATTGAATCCGTCCTCAGAGATATGGATGAGTTCAATGTCGTTTGCTGCGTTGTCTGTATTCCCCGGCTCGGTTGGGAGAAAGAATCCGGATGGGCCTAGCATGATGACTTATAAATATATTCAAAGGTATGTTTTTTTTGTTAATTTTGCACCCGATGAAACCTGTATCTGCACATATTATCTGCTTTGCCATATTCCTTCTGTCTGCTTTCCCTGTCTGTGCTCAGGAGAGGAACGCCGATAATCTAGGTGACAAGCTTGAGCAATATGAATCATTATGCAGGACATGTCTGAATCTGAAGCAGAGAATCGCTTCCGGTGAGAATGTTTCAAGGAGCGAAGCAAAGATGCATATAGATGACTTCGTTGCCATGAACAAGGAACTTCAGAGTGTTGAGGCGGATATGACCGTGGTGCAGAGACTCCGTTTCTCAGCTATCAGTTCATGGTTTTCGACAGGAGTAGAGCCTCAGGAGACGGATACCGCGCTCCCGCAACTATCCTGTAACCTTGCTGGTAAGTCTCTTGTGGCGACCACTGGATCTCATGCCGCGATTGCTGAAGTACAATCAATGCAGGCCGGACTTTCGGATCACAGATATGTTGAACCTCGTCGGAATCTTATTCTTATGTCATCTTTTGCTGTGCCTGATTTCTCATGCGGACTCATTGCAGGGTATCAGTACGGCCGGTGGGGAGGATATGCAGGTTTTCGAAGCAATTATGTATCAGCCAAGACCTCGTATTCATGCCTGTCTGACGGCTCCTTGCCAGATTGGGGCTCGATGTGGTCTACAGGCAGAAGTCGTAAAAGCAATCTTTCCATTACTGCCGGCTGCCTGATCGGGCTCGGTGCCCGTTTCTCAATGTATGTCGGCACAGGTTACGGGTGGCGGACTCTTGCTTGGGAGGATGTCGACGGTGAATGGGCGGAAATCTCCGACTGGTCGCATCGTGGAGTGGCCTTTGAAACCGGCGCCATCTTCATCTGGAAACGCCTTGCTGTCTCGGCCGGCATATCTACTGTCTCTTTCAGGACATGCTCCCTGAATGTAGGGGTGGGTGTCAGCTTATAATTACTGTGCAACCTGCTTTCCAATCTCGCAGGCAATCTCATCTATAGACTTGCCGTCCGTATCAATTATGGTATGGGCGGTCTTTTCATATGTGGTTTCGCGCTGCTGCATCAGCGTCTCGATGCGGGTACGGAGATCCGCGTCAGCGAGCATCGGTCTTCCTGCAGCCTCTCCGGCAAGATGCTCCACCAGAGTCTCCACAGAAGCCCTGAGATAAACGCACAATGTCCTTTCTCTGACCATCTCAGCACAAGCCTCAGTCATGACAGCTCCACCACCCAATGCTAAAATAATGTCATTGTTGGTATGTCTTTCAACTTCAGGGTGGCATGGAGAGGGTGTGGAAACCGTGCTACCCCTCTGGCCGCAGAGGGAGGGGCCCATCGCATTCTGCGATGGGAGGGATTGTTTCCACACCCTCTCCATGCCACCATTATTGATGACATGTTCCAAGGCTTTCAGCTCCATCTGTCGGAACGTCGCCTCTCCTTCTGTTGCAAAGATCTCCGGGATGCTTCTCCCCTCACGCTCTTCAATCACATCATCCAGGTCAATAAAAGAGCAGCAGAGCAGCTCCGAAAGTCGCCTTCCGACACTGCTCTTGCCGCATCCCATAAATCCCGTCAATGAAATAATCATATTATCAGATTGTCACGTCGTCCTTCGGACTCCTCGCAATGACGTATCGAAGTCCCCTGGTCTTAAATGATTTTATTGGACAGACATGTGTATGGAAGAGGCATTATCGCACTCCTGCGTAGGGGGAGGGGCCCACGAAGTGGGAGGGGGCCTCTGGAATACACTGTCTGTTCTATCTTTTAGAATAAAGTCAGCTGTGGATCCTCCGGAATATCGAGATCGATCGGATCCTCTACATCCGTGTTGTCAATCTCCCCGGCCTGATTCTCCGCCTCACTCTCCTGAGGAACAACGTCATCCTCCGGCTTATGCAGCGGCTCTGCAAACTTCACAGACTTGACATCCATCGCGCTGACCTTCTTGCCCTTCGCAAGAATACCCTTCTTGGCGATATATTCCTCTGCATCGACCAATTCAGCCTCCCTATGCTCATGCTTTCCACCGAATGTAATCTCGAACTGCGGATGCTTGTCATCGCTGATGGCAACAAGGTATGAACCCTTCGCATCTGAAATGAAACTTATCGGAGTATTGTCGCTCACATCGAATGAGAACCTCTTGACATAGAACGACGCTACAGCCTTGTCATAATAGAGGGCAGTATATGTCTTGTTCACGTCAAGCTTCTCGATCTTGAGCAGCTCACCCTGATATCTGTTGCTAAGGTCGAATGTCGTCGTGTAGTAAGTACCGTCCTTGAATATGGCAAGGATATGGTCTCCGGTGTTGAACTGTCCGAGATGCAGACCTCTTCCATCCTCATTGAGCCTCTGGATATCCTCATCAAACCAGATATCCTTTCCGCCGATGGTTGATACGCCCTTTGACTTGAGCGTGATCTTCTGTATAGGATTCTTCGAAACAAGGTTTCCTCTTGAGGCACGTCCCTTGATCAGAAGCTGCGAGAAGTCATACTCATCAATAAGCTTCTTGAGCTTTGCACGCTGGCGGAAATAGATCTTCACCGTCTCAGCCTCACCGTTATGGTTGACAGTAAACCAGAGAATCTGAGATCCCGGTGTACCCTGAGTTATGTCATATTCCTTGTCCCTTGTGACGCTTGTCACAGCAAACCTCTTCGCATAGCTCACAGAAGTCTTGCCTTCGCGATATATTACATTATATATGGTCCTCTGGTCATTTCTGTCAAACAAACCGACGTAAAGGATGTCCTTACCGAAGAACGCCTTCTCCGAAACCTTGGTCACGAGATATTTGCCATCCTTGTGGATCACGATGATTTCAGACAGGTCGGAGCAATCACAGATATATTCTGCATTATCCTCCTTCTTGAGAGCAATACCCACGAATCCTTCGGCCTTGTTCGCATACAGCTTGGCATTGTTGCTGACAACCTTGGTTACAGCGATAGACTCGAAACCGGTAAGCTCAGTAAGCCTAGGATATGCCTTGCCATACTTCTTCTTGAGATTCTTGAAGTAATTGATTGTGAACTCAGTAAGATGATCAAGATGGTTCTGTACCTCATCCATTTCATCCTCGATTCCGCGCAGCTTTTCATCAACAGCCTTGGTATCGAACTTCGAAATCTTTCTCACAGGTTTTTCAACGAGCTTGTTGATGTCATCCATCGTGATAGGTCGATGCAGCAGTGACTGGTACTTCAGCATCTCTGCATATACCTCCTGAAGCTGTGCCTCCCAGGTCTTGGCATCTCCCTCGAGAATCTTGTAGACCCTGTTCTCGAAGAATATCTTCTCCAATGAACTGTAGTGCCATTCATTCTCGAGCTCCTCCAGCCTGATCTGGAGTTCCTGGCCGAGCAGGCTCCTTGTGTGGTCTGTACTGTACTTGAGCACGTCGTCCACGCTGAGGAACTGCGGCTTATGGTCAACGATCACACATGTATTAGGCGATATCGACACCTCACAATCGGTAAACGCAT
>SUYV01000033.1:5352-28213 GCA_015060255.1 Bacteroidales bacterium
CCGAGCAGGCTCCTTGTGTGGTCTGTACTGTACTTGAGCACGTCGTCCACGCTGAGGAACTGCGGCTTATGGTCAACGATCACACATGTATTAGGCGATATCGACACCTCACAATCGGTAAACGCATAAAGAGCGTCGATGGTCTTGTCCGGTGACACGTCGTTAGGCAGGTGGATCAGGATATTTGCCTTGTCAGTAGTAAGGTCGTCAATCTTCTTGATCTTGATCTTGCCCTTCTCCTTTGCCTTCAGGATGGAATCAATGATTATATGAGTCGTCTTTCCGAATGGTATTTCATTGATTGACAGGGTATTCTTGTCAATCTTCTCGATCTTGGCACGCACCTTCACGACGCCACCCCTCTGTCCCTTCATGTATTTGGTGCAGTCTGCATATCCGCCGGTAGGGAAGTCCGGATAAAGTTCGAAATCCTTGCCCTGAAGATATGCTACGGAAGCATCAATGAGTTCGTTGAAGTTGTGAGGGAGTATCTTGGATGCAAGACCTACGGCAATACCTTCCGCTCCCTGAGCAAGCAGCAGAGGGAACTTGATAGGAAGCTCTACCGGTTCCTGGTTACGGCCGTCATATGATGTCATCCAGTTAGTGGTCTTAGGGTTGAATACGACCTCCTTGGCAAACTTGGTGAGTCTTGCCTCGATGTATCGTGGAGCCGCATTTGAGTCTCCTGTAAGGATGTTACCCCAGTTTCCCTGACAGTCGATAAGATAGTTCTTCTGACCGAGCTGAACGAGAGCTCCGAGAATAGACTGGTCACCATGAGGGTGATACTGCATGGCCTGACCGACAATGTTTGCGACCTTTGTGTATCGGCCGTCGTCGATTCTCCACATTGCATGCAGCACACGCCTCTGTACCGGCTTCATTCCGTCAACAATGTGTGGAACGGCCCTGTACAGGATCACATATGACGAATAGTCAAGGAACCAGTCCTTGAACATTCCGGAAAGCTTGAATTTGCGGCTGTTCTCACCAAGCAGCTTGTCAAACTTGCCCGGAACCATTTCTACGACCGCATCGTCCTCTGTCTCGTTCTGACCTTCTTCAGGAAGTTCGATGTCCTCTATCGGAAGGTCCTTGTCCTCAATGCTCATATTATATTCTTGCTTTTAATATTCGTAACCGAACTTTCTCAGTTCCTTCTTGCTCTCTCTCCAGTCAGGATCAACCTTTACATACAGGCTCAGGAATACCTTCTTCTGGAAGAAGTCCTCCATCTCGATTCGAGCCTGGGTGCCGACCTTCTTGAGAGACTGGCCTCCCTTGCCGATGATGATGCCCTTCTGGGTGTCGCGCATCACATAGATCACGGCGCTGATGTCATATCTTTCCGCACCTTCCTTGAACTCTTCCACAACAACCTCGCAGCTATATGGGATCTCCTCCTTATAGTTGAGGAAGATCTTCTCGCGCACAATCTCTGATGCGAAGAATCTGAGGTTCTTGTCAGTGAAAACATCCTTGTCGTACCATGCCGGTGCAACAGGAAGGTTCTCCACTATCGCATCGAAGATGTTGTCCAGATTGAACTTCTCCTGTGCGGAAGCCGGGAAGATTATGGCATTTGGAATCTGCTCCTTCCACCATCCCATGAGCTCCAGCACCTGGTCCTGTGAACTGATGTCGATCTTGTTGATCACAAGTATTACAGGACACTGTATCTTCTGAAGTTTTGCTATGTATTCCTCGTTCTTGTCTCCCTTCTCCACTGTGTCGGTAACATACAGGATGATGTCTGCATCTCCGATGGCTGTGTCCACGAAGTTCATCATGCTCTGCTGAAGACGGTAGTTCGGTTTGAGAATGCCTGGGGTGTCAGAGTATACGATCTGGTAGTCTTCTCCGTTTACGATACCCATGATCCTGTGACGGGTGGTCTGTGCCTTGGCTGTCACGATGGACAGTTTCTCTCCTACGAGTGCGTTCATAAGCGTAGATTTGCCAACATTCGGGTTACCGATGATGTTGACAAATCCTGCGCGATGTCTTTTCTGTTCAGTCATAGTTGTTATAGATATGCTCCCATTCTGAGAAGGTTGGTCTCGCCTTCAGACAGGTATCTCCATTCTCCTCTCTTGAGTCCCTTCTTGGTGAGGCCTGCGAAGTAAACTCTGTCGAGTGCCTTCACCTCATATCCGAGAGATTCGAAGATTCTCCTGACGATACGGTTCTTGCCTGAATGGATTTCGATACCGAGCTTGCGGTGGTCATCCTCCTCGATATACTCGAGTGCATCAGCGGCAATCACTCCGTCTGAGAGCTCCACACCGCTGAGAATCTTGTCATAATCCTCCTGCTTGAGCTTGCCGTCAAGTGACACCTGATAGATCTTCTTCTTGTCGTATGACGGATGTGTCAGCTTTTCGGCGATCTCACCGTCGTTGGTGAACATAAGCACACCGGTAGTGTTCTTGTCAAGGCGTCCCACAGGGAATACTCTCGAAGGGCATCCCTTGAGAAGATCCATCACGGTCTTGTCTGCGTGAGGGTCGCTTGCAGTTGTCACGAATCCCTTAGGCTTGTTCATCACGATATATACCTTGGTCTCTCCCTTGAGACGCTCACCGTTGAATCTTATATCGTCAGTGTTGATGTTCACTTTTGTTCCGAGCTCAGTGACAACCTCTCCGTTGACTGTAACAACTCCGGCAAGGATGAAGTTGTCAGCCTCCCTGCGTGAGCATACTCCGGAATTGGCAATGAACTTGTTGAGTCTTACCTCTTCCTTGATAGGTGCCATCACCATATCGTTGTCAGAGTAGTGCTCTGAATCCACCTGAGGCCTTCTGCTTATCATCTTGTTGATTCCGCTCTCGTTCTCGTCACGGAAGTAGTTGAAATCCTTCTTGTAGAAACTCTTCTTTCCGGAATTGAAGCCTCTCTGTCCGTTTCCGGCAGGTCTTCTGTTTCCGTAGCTTCTTCTTTCTGAATTCTCTCCGAACGATCTTCTCTCCGAATTCTCTCCGAACGGTCTTCTCGGACGGTCATTGCTGCCATAGCCGCCACGGTTGTTACCATAGCTTTTTCTCTCAGAGTTTCCTCCGAATGACCTTCTCTCTGAATTTTCTCCGAACGGTCTTCTCGGACGGTCATTGCTGCCGTAGCCGCCACGGTTGTTACCATAGCTTCTTCTTTCAGAGTTCTCTCCGAATGATCTTCTCTCCGGATTCTCTCCGAATGACCTCCTCGGACGCTCGCTGTTGCCGTATTCACTACGGTTGCTGCCATACGACCTTCTTGGGCGGTCGTTTCCATTTCCATTTCTTGAGCCGTACTCTCTACGGCCATCTCTGCGGCCATTGCCGCCTCTTCTGTTGTCTTCCATTGTTTTTTCGCCTCTCGGCATTTGTTAATAGTTAATATTCCTGGCTCACGCCAGCTTAGCTGTTCCGGCTGTGCCGGTTTATCTCAAATTGAATATGTATGTTATGGTACCTTCCTGCAGTGCAGGTGCGCTGGCGTCCATATTGAAATGAGCTCCCATCGCAGCCTTATATGCAGCCTGCCATAATGTCTTGTCTGTCGCTGTCGTACCTTCTACTCCAGCCTGTGCCTTTACAACCTCGCCGTATTGGTTTACCGATATCTTGACCACTACCTTTCCAGAGGACTGCACGCTGTATCCCGGTCTTGGGAGAGTTCCATTAACGCTCCTGCCTTTCAGTTTTGCATTCGGTTCTCCTGCTGTCTCGCCGGTCTTCGTGTTGCCGGAGGCATGCCCGGCCTTGAGCTCGTCGCTTGGCTCTCTTGCTGTCTGAGGAGCGAGCGTGTCTTTCTGGGTGTTGTTGTCTGCTGCGTGGAAAAGAGCTCTTCTGTCGATTTCCTTTTCTCTTGGAGGCTGCGGAGTCTCAACATCTCCGAAGTCATCAACGACAGATTCCGGAGCCTCGTTTGATCTGGTTCCTTCGAGCTGTGCTTCAGATTTCTGCACCAGATTGATGTCCCTGGTCGGATCCGGCTCTGCGACCTGAGGCTTTGTGCCGTTCCATATCTGCTTTGGCTTTTGCAGTTCCTGCTCGGAAAAATCGATGACGATCGGGGTCTTTTCCGGTGGAGGCGGATCCAGATAGGTGAAGCCGGTGATGCAGCAGGTGACGACAAGAGCTATGTGCAGGCCGACCGTAAGGACGGCACCTGACGTCCTTGCTCTCTTCTCCTGCTTCGCGCGTTCCTGTCTGTATCTTTCTGCCATTTCTTATCCTATTCCGGCGATGTCGCCATTATTACCTTGTAATGATTCCTCTTGGCTATGTTCATAACCTGTACCACTTCCTTGATCGGAACGGTCTCGTCTGCATAAATCGAGAATGTAGGATCCTCCTCCTGCTGGAGAAGACCTACAAGTGCGTCCTCGACCTCGTCAAACTCGACAGGGGTCTGTTCTCCGTTGATGTGGTATGTGAACGTATCTGTGTCGTGCCAGTGCTTGATCGATACGCTTACCGTAGCTTTGGCTGAAACCTGTCCGGTGCTCTTCGGGAGCAGGAGCTTCAATGCATTCGGGTTGATGAGCGTCGATGTCACAAGGAAGAAGATGAGAAGCAGGAACACGATGTCGGTCATTGACGACATCGAGAAACCTGAATCCACCTTTGTAGTTCTCTTGATTGCCATTTTCTTGCTGTTTAATCGGTTACTCGCCTGCAGGCTCGTGAAGCATGTCGATGAACTCGATTGTGGTGCTTTCCATCTTGAACACGAGGTTCGAGATCTGTGAAGTGAGGTAATTGTATCCGAAGTATGCGATGATACCTACGAAAAGACCGCCGACAGTCGTTACCATCGCCTCATATATACCTCCTGAGAGAAGCGTGATGTCGATGTTGTTGCCTGCTGTGGACATTCTGAAGAAGGCCTCGATCATACCGGTTACCGTACCGAGGAAACCGATCATAGGAGCACCTCCGGCGATAGTCGCAAGCATAGGAAGACCCTTCTCGAGTCTGGCCACTTCCACATTGCCCATATTCTCAACCGCAGTCTGGATGTCCTGGAGCGGTCTGCCGATTCTTTCGATACCCTTCTCGACAAGTCTTGCTACCGGAGAGTCATATCTCTGGCAGAGTTCTGTCGCCGATTTGATCTTTCCGTCGTGGATGAGATCGTGAATGTTGTCCATGAAATGCTTGTCGATCTGGCCCGCCTTGTGGATCATCCACCATTTGCTTCCGAAAATGTAGATCGCCATTATCGAAAGTATGAGGAGCACGATCATAAGCCAACCGCCTGCGGTTGCCATATCGATGAGGTTCAATGTCTTCTCCTGGATAGGAGCGACTGCTGTTTCTGCGAGAGCCGCTGTGTCTGCGGCTGCCTGTACCTGTAAGAGATTGAAAAGCATAGTTGTTTAATGTCTGTTAAATCGTGCAAAAGTAGTAAAAAAATCGTGTATGGTAAAATTTATTTGCACACTTCTCCGTAGGAGGCTCCGCAGAAGAAGAGAGCTTTGCCCGGAACTGATGTCCCGGCGTCAGAGCGTGTGCCTTTGGCAATGAGTTCCGCAATCCACTCCGGCTCCTTTTTCCCCCTTCCGACTTCGATGAGAGACCCTACGATGGCGCGTACCATGTTGCGCAGAAAGCGGTTGGCCTTCACTCTGAAGACAATATAATCTCCGTCCTGATATTCCGCTCCCATGAGCTCGCAATGAGTCGGTCTGTAAGTGCTCCATCCGGCCTCTGTAATCGTGCAGACCGAGGTCGTGTTGTTGCCCCCTGTCTTCTCGAAACAGCTGAAGTCGTGCTCGCCGAGAAGATGTCTGGCGGCCTCATTCATCTTGCTGATATCCAATGGATAACGCATCCTGTATGAAAACTTTTCGCAGAACGGGTCTTTCCTGAAATGGATGAAATAGCAGTATTCCCTCGATCGTGCGTCGAATCTTGCATGAAAGTCGTCTCCGACAGTAGAAACTTCGTGGACTGCAATCTCGCGCGGCAGGATGGCATTTAATTTGTAGCAAAGTTGCTCCGCATTCATGCTGACTTCGTCAGGAGTTTCGAAGTGGGCGATGTAATTTATCGCATTCACCTCAGTATCAGTGCGTCCGGCTCCGGTTACAGAAACCTGGGTGCCGAGCAGAGTGGACAGGGCGCTTTCGATTTCGCCCTGAACGGTCTTTGCGTTGTTCTGTATCTGCCATCCGCAGAACGCGCTGCCGTCATATGACAGCCTGATTTTGTGTCGCATATTGCAAAAAATGAGTAAATTTGTAGTTTAAAGTGCAAAAATATCAAAAATCATATTTATGGAGAGCATAAACATCAAAGAATTGAATGACCGTATCCAGAGGGAGAGCTCCTTCGTGGACATCCTGACTATGGAGATGAACAAGGTCATAGTCGGACAGAAGCATCTGGTGGAGAATCTCCTCATAGGCCTTCTCGCCAACGGACACATCCTTCTCGAGGGTGTTCCGGGCCTGGCGAAGACCCTGGCGATCAACACCCTCTCGCAGGCTGTCGACTCTAAGTTCAGCCGCATACAGTTTACTCCGGACCTTCTTCCAGCGGACGTTCTCGGTACTCTGATCTACTCGCAGAAGACTGAGCAGTTCCAGATCAAGAAAGGCCCGGTTTTCGCTAATTTTGTCCTGGCCGACGAGATCAACCGTTCGCCTGCAAAAGTGCAGTCGGCGCTTCTCGAGGCCATGCAGGAGCGTCAGGTGACAATCGGAGAGGAGACATTCAAGCTTCCGGAGCCGTTCCTGGTGATGGCAACCCAGAACCCGATCGAGCAGGAAGGAACATATCCGCTCCCTGAAGCCCAGCTCGACCGTTTCATGCTCAAGGTTGTCGTTACATATCCGAAGAAGGAGGAGGAGCGTCAGATCATCCGCATGAACAACAGCGGACAGTTCCCTAAGGCTCAGCCGGTTGTGAGCCCTGAGGATATCGTGAGGGCACGCGAGGTCGTCAAGGATGTATATATGGACGAGAAGATCGAGAGGTATATCGTGGACATCGTATATGCGACAAGAACTCCGCAGGAGTATGGCCTCGGAAAGATCGCGAACTTCATCTCCTATGGAGCCTCTCCACGTGCAAGCATCTCGCTTGCGATGGCTTCCAAGGCATATGCGTTCATCAAGAGAAGGGGCTATGTCATCCCTGAGGATGTGCGTGCGGTATGCTATGAAGTGCTTCGCCACAGGATCGGCCTTACATATGAGGCAGAGGCGGAGAACATGACCACAGACCAGATCATTTCTGAAATCATCAATGCTGTAGAAGTTCCATAATGGGCGAAATGAGTGCAAACGACCTTTTGAAGAAGGTCAGGAAGATAGAGATAAAGACCAGGGCGCTTTCGCACCAGATCTTTGCGGGCGAATACCACTCGGCCTTCAAGGGCCGCGGTATGGCCTTCAGCGAGGTGCGTGAGTACCAGTACGGAGACGACGTGCGCAACATGGACTGGAATGTCACCGCGCGTCTTCGTTCGCCGTATGTAAAGGTCTTTGAGGAGGAGAGGGAACTGACGGTCGTTCTGCTGGTGGATGTCAGCCGCTCAAGACTCTTCGGAACAACAGGCAGTACCAGGAAGGACATGCTGGCGGAGATTGCAGCCGTCCTTTCGTTCTCGGCGATAATCAACAATGACAAGGTGGGAGCCCTGTTCTTCAGCGACAAGGTGGAGAAGTTCATCCCGCCGAAGAAAGGACGCACGCATCTTCTCCACATCATCAGGGAGATCATAGAGTTCGAGCCTGCCTCCGACGGCACAGACATATCCGAGGCATTGCGTTATCTGACCAATGCCATCAAGAAGAAATGCGCGGCATTCCTTCTGTCGGACATGCTGGATGTCGACCAGGACGGCAATCCTCGTTATGAGGACGCCTTGAAGGTCGCCGTAAACCGCCACGACCTCTCGGTCATAGAGGTTTATGACCCTCGCGAAAGGTCGCTTCCGGATGTGGGTCTTGTGAATATAAAGGATTCAGAGACAGGGGAGTGCGCTTGGATAGATACTTCAAGCAGAAAGATGAGGACCGCCTATGAGGAGTGGTTCAGAAACGTAGAGCAGACCTCTTCACGTCTGTTCATGAAATACAATGTAGACAAGGTCGCCATATCGCTTGACGAAGATTACGTCAAGGGACTGATGACCTTGTTCAAAAACAGGTAAAGCATATGCGTAAGGCATTTCTATATATCGGCCTGCTGCTCTGCAGCCTCGCCCTTGACGCTCAGGAAGCGGTCAAGGACACTGCTGCCGTGGAGCCGGCTGACACAACGGTCCGTCCGCAAGGCGGCATAATCGCCATGAAGGGGGCCTTCCTCGCTCCAAGGGAGCAGAGGGATTCCGTCCTCATCGGCGACCAGCTGCTATACGGTGTGGAACTGCGTCTTGTCGAGGAAGGCACTCAGTTCGCCTTCCCGGAGTGGAAGAATGACCCGAGGGGAGGCATCATCGCAGTGTCGCCCTGGCTTGTTGACACCGTGAAAGTGACAAAGCAGAAGAAGGGCATGCCGAAACTGATGGACATCAGGGCAGGACTTGTGATAACATCGTTTGACGAGGGTCAATATGAGCTTCCTCAGATAATCTTGCAGAGGCAGTCGAAAGAAGGCGTCGTGGACACTCTTTACTTTGAGCCTATGCGTCTAGAAGTCAAGACGATGCCTGTCGATACGGCGACATTCGTGCCGCATGACATCAAGGGGCAGATCAGATATCCGGTGACAGCTCGTGAGGTCATTCCATGGGCTGTGGCAGGACAGTGGGCGGTCGTGCTGATAATCCTTGCGGTATGTCTTTATATGATACGTCGCAGGAAGGAGTCCGGCGAGGTGAAGCGCAGGGAGCCTGCGCATATCGTGGCTCTGCGAGAACTGGACAAATATCGTGGCAAGGGAATGTGGGTGCCTGAAAAGCAGAAGGCCTTCTATTCCGGCATCACAGATGCGTTGAGGGAATATATTTCAGAAAGATATGGCATAGGGGCTATGGAGATGACTACTTCCGAGATCTTTGAGGATATGAAGAAGACTGATGCTCCGGAGGAACTGCTCAGAGAGGTGCGCGAACTTTTCGAGCGCGCCGACTTTGTGAAGTTCGCCAAGTATGTGGCCTCCGACGAGGACAATGCCGCGTCTCTCCCGGTTGCTGTGCGCTTTGTCACGCAGACCTATCAGACTGAGATTGAAACAGAAGAAAAGACGGAGGAATAATGTTTTTTGAATATCCGAAATTGTTATGGCTTCTTGCAGTGCCTGCTCTGCTGGTGCTGCACTACATATATCTGGAAAGGGCCGGACGTCATCCGCACCTGAGGGTATCTGTGGCGACGCCTTGGAAGAAGGGAGGCATGTCATATATGAACATACTTCGCCATATCCCGTTCATCCTGAGGACCTTCGCCCTTGTGATGATAGTCGTGGCGCTGGCCCGCCCGAGGTCCTCGGAAGAACTTTCGAAGGTCGATACTGAGGGAATCGACATTGTCCTTGCAATGGACGTGTCCACCAGTATGCTGGCGCGGGACCTGACTCCGGACCGCATCAGCGCATCGAAGGATATTGCGATAGAGTTCATATCGCAGCGTCCTTCTGACCGGATGGGTATCGTGGTCTTTGCCGGCGAGAGCTTCACACAGTGTCCGCTGACCACTGACAGGGCTACCCTGATCAATCTGATGAAGGAAGTCCAGACAGATATAATCGAGGACGGAACCGCCATTGGAAACGGTCTTGCGACAGCTGTTGCCCGCATGAAGGATTCTGACGCGAAGAGCCGTGTCGTCATACTCCTTACGGACGGTGTGAACAACAGCGGCGAAGTCGCTCCGAAGATGGCGGCGGAGATTGCAAAGACCTATGGCATAAGGGTATACACGATAGGTGTAGGAAAGGAAGGCATGGCTCCGTATCCTGTGATGACTCCGTGGGGAGTGCAGGTGCAGAATATGAAGGTGGAGATCGACGAGGCTCTCCTCAAGGAGATAGCCGAGTCTACAGGCGGCCGTTATTTCAGGGCGACCGACAATACGAAACTCGCTGAGATCTACAGCGAGATCAACAAGATGGAGAAGGCCAAGACATCTGTCGAGAGCTTCCCTGTATACAAGGAACTCTTTGGTACATATGTCCTTTGGGCATTGCTTGCGCTTATGCTCGAGCTTCTTCTTAACTGGTTTGTAATAAGGAGGTTAGTATGATATTCGCTGAACCGAAATATTTGATGCTTCTTCTGCTGATCCCTGTATTCTTCGTGATCCAGGCATTGGTGCTTAAGTTTCGTGCGAAGAGACTCAGACGCTTCGGTGACCAGGCTCTGGTCGAGAAGCTCATGCCTTCTTATTCGAAGGCAAAGGTGTGGCTTCGCCTTTCTTTGTTCGCAATCGCGTTCCTGTTCTTTATTCTGGGTATTTCCCGTCCTCAGATGGGTGCCATCCTGAAGGAACATAAGACCCGCGGTGCGGAAGTGATGGTGGTTCTTGATGTGTCGAACTCGATGCTCGCCCAGGACTATTCTCCGAACAGGCTCGAGCGTGCGAAGCTTGCCATCTCAAGAATGGTCGACAAGCTTCGCGACGACAGGATAGGACTCATCGTCTTTGCCGGCAATTCGTTCGTGCAGCTTCCTATCACCACTGATTATGTGTCTGCAAAGATGTTCCTCAGCAGCATTTCGACAGAGTCTGTCCCGATCCAGGGAACGGCTATGGGAGAGGCGATATCCACTGCACTCAGGAGTTTCAGCGCGCAGAGCGACAAGAGCCGTGCGATAATCGTAATCACTGATGGTGAAAACCATGAGGATGATCCGGTGGCGGCTGCAAGACAGGCCGCAGAGCTAGGCGTACGCGTCTTTACGATAGGTGTAGGATCTCCGCAGGGAACAATGATCCCGATGGGTGACGGTCAATATCTTGAGGATCGCGAAGGCAATCCTGTGGTTACCAGACTGGATGATAAGGTGCTTCAGGATGTGGCGGAAGCAGGAAAAGGCCTGTATGTGCATGCCGGCAACAGGGAGTTCGGACTTGATCCGATCATTGAGGAAATCTCACGGATGGACGACGAGGAATACAACTCGATAGTGTTCGAGGAATATGATGAACTCTATATGTATTTCCTTGCAGTGGCATTCTTCTTCCTCGTGCTTGAAATGCTGATAGGGGACCGCAGGTCGAAGCGTCATTTGTTTGTAAGATAATGTGTATGAGAAAGATACTGTATGTGATATTGTCTATGTGCCTTATGGCTGTTTCTGTCGCAGACCTGTCTGCGCAGGAGGACAGGCGTGAGGTCCGCAAGGGTAACCGCAGGTTCAAGGACGGGGCCTTCGGAGAGGCCGGCATAGAATATATGAGGGCCTTGCAGAAGGATTCTATGTCCGTTGCCGCGAACTATAATCTTGCCAATGCGCTGTATCGGCAGGAAGATTATGAGAAGGCGAAGGAGGCGCTCGGACGCATCAAGGATGTGGCTCCGATGACTCCGGATGCTGCTTCTTACTTCTATAATCTGGGATCGGTTGCGATCGCTCAGCAGGACTGGCAGACTGCCGTGCAGGCCTTCGCGCAGTCTCTCCTTGTAAATCCGGGAGATCTGGACGCAAAGGAAAACTACATCTATGCAAAGAAGAAGCTGCAGGATCAGCAGCAGAATCAGAACAACCAGCAGAACGATCAGAACCAGGACAATCAGGATAACCAGGACCAGAACCAGGACGATCAGAACAACGACGATCAGCAGGACAACAAGGATCAGCAGGACAACAAGGATGATCAGAACGACCAGAATGATCAGAACAAGGATAACAAAGACAATCAGCAGTCCCAGGGTCAGCAGCCGCAGATAACTCCGCAGGCCGCCCAGCAGATGCTCCAGGCGATTCAGGCCAAGGAAAAGGAGACTCAGGACAAGGTGAACAAGGCAAAGGCTGCCGCCATGAAGTCAAGACAGAGGGAAAAGAACTGGTAACAGGAGAGACGGATATGAGAAAATTATTTATTTCAGTGTTGATGGCGTTGTCTGCAGTGCTGGCGCATGCGCAGACAAGCATTCAGGTGCAGACACACAATGTGGTGGCTCTGGACGAGCAGTTCAATGTCACCTTCATCATAGAAGGCAGCAAGCCATCCTCATTCAGCTGGGAGCCGGGTGAGGACTTTGTGCTTGTATGGGGACCGCAGCAAGGCCGGTCTACCAGCGTGCAGATAGTCAACGGCAAGAGGACTGAGTCTTCGCAGACTACATATTCATATATATTGAAGCCTGTAAAGGCCGGTAAGTTCACTCTGGCGAGAGCAAGCGCCAAGGTGAAGGGCGATGAGATATTCTCTCCGGAACAGACTATAGAAGTCGTGGCGTCCGGCTCGTCGTCTTCGTCAGGCCAGTCCGCTTCTTCCGGACAGAGTCAGTCCGCGCAGACAAGGCCATCCCAGCAGGGTGTCATATCTGACAATGACCTCTTCATGAACATCAGCCTGAGCAGAAGCAATGTTGTCCTGGGCGAGCCTATAACAGCGACAGTGAAGCTGTATCAGCGTGTCAACATATCAGGCTTCGAGAGCGCCTCGTTTCCGTCTTTCAACGGTTTCTGGAGCCAGGAGATAGAGACTCCGACCAACATCGAGTTCTCTCGTGAGACCTATAATGGACAGATATACAATGCCGCGACTCTCCGCAAGTTTGTCCTCATCCCTCAGCAGACAGGACAGCTCAAGATAGATCCTGCAGAGCTCGTCTGCCTTGTAAGTGTCAGGGTGTCATCAGGCGGAAACAGCATTTTTGACGGTTTCTTCGATGACTACAGGACAGTCCGCAAGAAAGTTGTCACTAAACCATTGACAGTGAACGTGTCGCCGCTACCGTCAGGTGCGCCTGCATCATTCGGAGGCGGAGTGGGCGAGTTCAGCATATCTGCGAAAGTAAGCAAGGATTCTCTTCTTACGCACGAAGCTGCGTCGCTTATCGTCACTGTTTCAGGAAAGGGTAATGTGTCTCTTCTGGAGACTCCGAAGGTGTCGTTCCCGCCTGATATGGAGGTGTATGACACAAAGGTTGTCAGCAATGTCTCGGCAGGAGGACTTTCCGGCAGCAAGAGATATGAATATCCGTTCATACCGAGAAGTTATGGCGACTTTGTCATTGAGCCCGTCAAGTATTCATACTATGATGTCAATCAGAAGAAGTATGTGACTCTTGAAACTTCTCCTATAGAGCTTAAGGTGGGCAAGGGAAAGGATGTGGATGCATCTTCTCCTGTGGTCATGCCGGGTGTGAACAGGAAGGATGTCAAGAATCTTGACAGCGACATCCGCTATATAAACACGAAGGATCCACAGCTTGCAGCCAAGGGTGACTTCTTCATCGGCTCGGGACTTTTCTGGACACTGATGGCGCTGATTACAGCGGCGGCTGTCGCCTTCTGGCTGATATTCCGCAAACTTGCGGCGCGAAGGGCCGACGTTGCCGGTACAAGGAACAGAAAGGCCACGAAAATGGCTCTCAAACGCCTCCAGCTGGCGAATACGTTCCTTAAGCAGAATCTTTATACTGCATTCTACGAGGAACTTCACAAGGCTCTCCTCGGATTCATCTCGGATAAGCTCAATATGCCTGTGGCAGAACTCTCGAGAGACAGGATATCCGAGACCCTCAAGACTGAAAATGTCCAGCAGGAGCAAATAGATACATTCATCAGCATCCTTGATGCATGTGAGTTTGCCAGATATTCACCATCGTCAGGACATGAGGCGATGGCAGCTCACTATACATCAGCACTGGATGTCATTTCTTCTATAGATTCAAGTATGAAGTCAAGGCGCAATGGCGGAAGGCATGCTGTGCTTCTGCTGCTTCTAATGATGATGCCGTTCGCGGCGCAGGCAGGTAATGATGCATATGTGGATTCACTCTGGATCTCTGCAAACGAGGCATACGCACAGGGATTATGGGCGGATGCTGCAGACGGATATGAAATGATATCGGAAATGGGTCTGGAGTCGGCTCCTCTGTATTGCAACATAGGAAACGCATATTATAAGTATGGAAATCTGCCGAAGGCAATCCTCAACTATGAGAGGGCGCTGAAGCTTGATCCTTCATATGAAGATGCCGCAGCCAACCTTGAACTGATGAACAGCATGATCCAGGACAGGATAGATCCGGTGCCGCCGTTCTTCCTCTCGAAGTGGTTCAGGGACATCTCTTACCTCATGCCTTCAGATGCCTGGGCTGTCATAGCGGTTGTTCTCTTTGCACTGACCTTGGGACTCTTCCTGCTCTTCCTTCTCGCCCCTACGGTCGCAGGAAGGCGTACGGGATTTTTTACCGGTATAGCGACACTCGTGCTCATGGCATTCGCATTCTCGTTCTCTGTATCGCAGAAGAATGAATATATGAATGCTGACAAGGCCATCGTGATGCGTCCGGTGACTTCTGTGAAGAGTTCGCCTTCATCAGAGTCCACCAAGGATCTTTTTGTCCTTCACGAGGGAACGAAAGTGAAGGTGCTTGACACTGTAGGATCATGGAATAACATTGAACTTGCGGACGGTCGCCAGGGCTGGCTCCCTGCTTCGGATCTGGAATTGATATAATTAACACACATAATATTTGGCATATGAAAAAACTGATGACCATTCTTGCAGTATCGTGTGCTCTTAGCGCTGCGGCTGCCGATGCATGGGCCGGCAAGATGCCGGACTGGCATGACCCACAGGTTGTGGAGGAGAACAGGGAACCGATGACTGCAACTTTCAGCACAGGAGGCCTTAAACTCTCCTTGAGCGGAATGTGGAAATTCTGCTGGTATGAGACTATACCATCTCGTTCTATGGATTTCTACAAGACTGATTTTTCTGATGCGGACTGGGATGAAATGCCTGTTCCCGGCATGTGGGAGCTGAATGGCTATGGAGATCCTGTCTATAAGAATGTAGGCTACGCATGGCATGGTCACTATGATACTATGCCTCCTGTCCCTGCAGATGAGCACAACTATGCCGGTCAGTACAGAAGAACATTCTATCTTGGAGAAGAATGGAAGGGTGAGGATATCTTCCTCCATATAGGTTCTGCTACTTCTAATGTAAGGGTATGGATCAATGGAAAGGAGGTAGGCTACAGCGAAGACAGTAAGCTTGAGGCCCGTTTCAACATCACAAAATATGTCAAGACAGGCGAGAATCTCATCGCTCTGGAAATCTTCCGCTGGTGTGATGGCACATATCTCGAGGACCAGGATTTCTGGCGCATGACGGGTATCGCGAGAGATGTATATGTGTATTCGCGCGACAAGAAACGTCTCAATGACATCAGGATTCTTGCTTCAGCATCCGGAGTCGCTGAGATTTCAGCAGAGGTTACCAAGGGTGTGACAGAACTTAAGTTCGTTGTCACCGATCCTCTTGGAAAGACTGTTGCCGAAGAGACCGTAAAGGTTGCGAAGGCCAAGTCGGAAAGAGGTCTTCCTCTTGTAAATGCCGTTATCAATGTTCCTGCAGTGAAGGCCTGGACAGCGGAGACACCTTGGCTCTATGGTCTGAAGGTGTTCTCTTATGACAAGAACGGCCTCACTGAAGTGTCCAGGATGGACATAGGCTTCAGGGATGTGGCTATAGAGAACGGACAGCTTCTCGTGAACGGACAGCCAGTCCTCATCAAGGGCGCCAATCGCCACGAGATGAACCCGTATAAGGGATATGTGGTGAGCGAGGCAGATATGATCCAGGATATCATGATTATGAAGCAGCTCAATATCAATGCTGTGAGGACATGTCATTACCCTAACGATCCGCTCTGGTATTCTCTGTGTGACAGATATGGTCTTTATGTTGTCGACGAGGCTAATGTCGAGTCTCACGGAATGGGTTATGGGGAAGAGTCTCTCGCACACGACCAGAATTATGAGTACGCTCACCTCGAGAGGATCAGGAGAATGGTTCAGCGTGATTTCAACCATCCTTCGGTAATCATCTGGAGCCTTGGAAACGAGGCCGGATACGGTCAGAACTTCATCAAGGGGTATCATATGGTAAAGGGCATGGACCAGTCTCGTCCGGTTCACTACGAAAGAGCGGAAGGAAGAGAGGGTACTGACATCGCATGCCCTATGTATTATGACTATGACAGCTGCGAGAGATATGCATCACGCGACCCTCGTCCGTCCAAGCCTCTCATCCAGTGCGAGTATGCTCATGCCATGGGTAACTCTATGGGTGGACTCAAGGAGTATTGGGACCTTGTCCGCAAATATCCTGTATACCAGGGAGGTTTCATCTGGGATTTCGTTGATCAGGCTCTGTGGTGGCCTGCAGACGCATCGAAATATGGTACAGACCATATATTTGTGTTCGGAGGCGACTTCAATGACTACGATCCTTCAGACAATTCTTTCTGTTGCAACGGTATCATAGCGGCTGACCGATCGTATCATCCGCATGCATATGAGGTCGCATATCAGTACCGTTCTATCCATACCACTGCTGTGGATGCAAAGAATGGAAAGGTCAACGTATATAATGAGAACTTCTTCATAGACCTTTCAAGATATATCCTCCATTGGGGGGTCGAGGTTGATGGAAGACAGGTACTCACAGGTTGTGTGAATGTTCCGGCAATTGCGCCTCAGCAGACTCAGACAGTCGATCTAGGTTTCAATGAGGCTGACATCATGGACGCATGCGGTCTTGAGGATCTTGATTACCATGACATCTATCTCAATGTAAGATATGTGCTCCGTCGTGCAGACGGCATCCTTCCTGCAGGTTCAGAGGTCGCTTACGATCAGCTCTGCATCACAGACGCTCCTCTCGAGCTGTTTGCGGATTATGCAGGAATCCCGGCATACGAGCAGGATGGTGACAGTCATGTATTCTCTGGAGAAATGCTCTATGAAGGTGCTACAGGCGTCAGAGTTTCTCCTTGGAAGGCTGTCTTCGACGCATCGGACGGCTCTCTTGTAAGCTATACGCTTGGCGGAAAGGAGATGATGGAGTCTCCGCTCGTTCCTTGCTTCGGAAGAGCTGCAACCGAGAATGACTTCGGTGCAGGCCAGGAAAAGAGGATGAAGCACTGGAGAGAAGCTTCTTTCGATGTTGAGTCATTCTCTGTGGAGGAGACTGACAGCTGCTATAGAGTAAGCGTGGCTTTCGCTCCGATCAAGGATTTCGCGAAGGTAAGCATGACATATAATATATATGCAGATGGCGTCGTTGAGGCTGTAGAGGACTTCAAGGATGCAGGAAACCTCGAGAACGGCAAGCTGATCGCACGCATCGGAATGGAGTTCGCCATGCCGGGAGAATACTCTACATTCGAGTTCTTCGGTCTCGGACCATTCGAGAATTACTGTGACAGAAGCAGTTCTGCTCTGGTGGGGCATTACGTGCAGAGGGTGCAGGATCAGTATCACTATGGATATGTACGTCCGCAGGAGTCAGGCACAAAGACACAGCTCAAGTGGATCAAGGTTCTTGACGATAACGGAGCAGGATTCGAGATCACTTCAGATGTGAAGTTCTCAGCTTCTGCTCTTCCATTCCACTGGAAGGAGATGGATGTCGAATTCATCGGCAACAGACAGGCTCACTCTCTCGAGCTCAAGAAGCTCGCTCACGAGGATGACCGCTCTCTTGGCAAGACATGGGTCAACTTCGACCTCAAGCAGATGGGCCTCGGATGTGTGGATTCATGGGGCGCATGGCCTCGTCTGGAACACCTGGTAGTTCCACAGGAATACACCTTCCGCTTCGTCCTCAGACCAGTAAACAACTGATTCACACACACGAAAGGCTGACCCGCAAAGTCAGCCTTTTCTGTGTCTATGGATGTCACAGTCGCCTCGGGTTGGTATGTCTGTGATTTTTAGTATCTGTTAAGCGGCATGCCGTTTGTCTTCATGCGGACCTGCTTCCTTACTGAACTGAGCACTTCCTCGTATGCCTCGCGGCCTTCCTCTGTCTTGCCTGCGATCAGGTCAAGGTTTGCAGCTGCATTGGTGAGGACCTTGTCGATAAGGTTTACGATGAATTCCATGTCCTTCTCCACGAAACCGCGTGAAGTGATTGCCGGTGTTCCGACGCGTACTCCTGAAGTCTGGAATGGAGAACGTGAGTCGAACGGCACCATGTTCTTGTTGAGTGTGATGTCTGCCTTTCCGAGCTCCTTTTCTGCCACCTTTCCAGAAAGCTCAGGGAACTTGGTGCGGAGGTCGATGAGAAGGAGGTGATTGTCAGTGCCTCCTGACACGATCTTGTATCCTCTTGACTTGAACGCCTCTGCCATTGCTGCAGCGTTGCTTACTACCTGCTTCTGATATTCCTTGAACTCCGGCTGGAGAGCCTCATAGAATGAAACAGCCTTTGCTGCGATGCAGTGCTCGAGCGGACCGCCCTGAACACCAGGGAACACACTTGAGTTGAGGATCTGTGACATCTTCTTCACGACGCCCTTTGGAGTTGTGAGACCCCAAGGATTGTCGAAGTCCTTGCCCATGAGGATGATACCTCCACGTGGACCACGGAGAGTCTTATGAGTGGTAGATGTCACGATGTGTGCATATTTTACAGGGTTACTGAGAAGGCCTGCTGCGATGAGTCCTGCAGTGTGTGCCATGTCTACCCAGAATATTGCTCCTACCTTGTCTGCGATCTCACGCATCCTTGCATAGTCCCATTCCCTTGAGTAGGCTGATGCTCCACCTATGATGAGCTTCGGCTTATATTCCAGAGCCCTGCGCTCCATCTCTTCGTAGTCTATCATGCCTGTGGTTTCGCTCAGGCCGTATGCTACTGCATTGTACAGGATGCCTGACATGTTGACAGGAGAACCATGTGTGAGGTGTCCTCCGTGTGCGAGGTCAAGTCCCATGAATGTCTCGCCCGGCTTGAGACATGCCATCATGACGGCCATGTTTGCCTGTGCTCCTGAATGCGGCTGCACATTTGCATACTCTGCCTCGAAAAGCTCCTTGAGACGGTCGATTGCAAGCTGCTCGATCTGGTCAACAATCTCGCATCCTCCGTAATATCTTGCTCCCGGGTATCCCTCTGCATATTTGTTTGTGCAGATCGAACCGAGGGCTTCAAGCACCTGGTCACTTACATAGTTTTCGGAAGCGATCAGCTCGATGCCTGATGTCTGCCTGTCTTCCTCTTTCTTGATGAGATTGAAAATTTGTAGATCTTGTTTCATAGGGTTGCGTTTAACATTCTGCAAAAATAGGCATTTTTTAGAAATGAAAGAAGTTTTTTAACTTTGTATTCTGATTACATCCGAATAATGATGCAGAACAGAAAACTACTCAATATAGAACTGGGACGAGTGTCGGCGCAGGAGTACAAGGAACTGCCCGAGTCGGGCATCGTCGTCGTCCTCGACAATGTCCGCAGCGCGCATAATGTGGGCTCTGCCTTCAGGACGGCCGATTCCTTCAAGGCAGACAAAGTCTGGCTTTGCGGAATCTGCGCGGTCCCGCCTTCGGCAGAGATACACAAGTCCGCCCTCGGAGCTGAGGACAGTGTGGCATGGGAGCATGTCGACGACACCATTAAGGCAGTCCGCATGCTGAAGGAGCAGGGCTATAAGATAGTCAGCATAGAGCAGACCGTAAATTCTGTGATGCTTGACGGGTTCAAGCCCGAGAAAGGGGAGAAATATGCATTGGTGTTCGGCAATGAGGTCTCCGGCGTCAGACAGGATGTCGTTGACGCCTCGGATTTCTCGCTCGAGGTTCCCCAGTTCGGCACCAAGCATTCGCTGAACGTCTCAGTGACGGTAGGCGTGATATTATGGCATTTTCGTTTATTCGCATAATCAATGACACTATGAAGAAGATATTTTTTATGGCATTGTGCCTCGCAGCTGCGGCTTGCACGTCAGTAAAGGAAGTGGAACTTATTCCGGCATCGTCTTTTGAAACAGAAGTAGACGGCAAGCAGGTGTCTCTCTACACTCTTGCGGCAGGTGACCTTACAATGCAGGTCACAAACTTCGGTGGCAGGGTCGTGACTCTGTGGACTCCGGACAAGGATGGGAACTATGAGGACATAGTCCTGGGTTACAACAACATAGAGACATATCTCAACAATCCTGGCGAGCGTTTCCTCGGTGCAGTGGTGGGACCTTACGCAAACCGCATTGCAAATGGAACCTATACGATCGGCGAAGAGACATATACCTTCCCTCAGAACAACAACGGACAGACTCTGCACGGCGGTCTCAAAGGTCTTGACCTTGTCGTATGGGATGTAGAAGAGGTTACTGACAGCACTCTCGTCCTGTCATATCTTCATGAAGACGGTGCAGAAGGCATGCCAGGCAATCTCAAGATAGTCATGACATACGCCCTCACTTCTGACAATGAGTTCAAGGTTGATTATCTCGCGGAGACTGACAAGTCAACCCATGTGAACATCTCACATCACTCATTCTTCAACCTCAAGGGAGAAGGCAACGGCACAATAAATGACCATATTTTATATATAAATGCCTCTAATACCACTCCTGTAAATGCAGCTCTCATCCCTTCGGGAGAGATTGCGGATGTTACAGGCACTCCGTTTGACTTCCGTCAGGCAAAGGCCATCGGCCAGGACCTTGAAGTTGAGAATGAGCAGCTTGCGAACGGCGGAGGATATGACCACAACTGGATCCTTGACCGTCAGACAGCTGACCAGATGGAGCTTGCGGCATCTGTATATGAGCCGGCATCAGGCAGATTCATGGAAGTATATACCGATCAGCCGGCGCTCCAGTTCTATGGCGGAAACTTCTTCGACGGCACGACAGAAGGCAAATACGGCAAGGCGCTCAGATATCGTGAGTCAATGGCATTGGAGACTCAGAAATATCCTGACACACCGAACCACAGCAACTTCCCGTCAACCCTCCTGAATCCGGGAGAGACATACACGCACAGTTGTGTATACAGGTTTTCGGTAAAATAATATGACAAAATGTCAGTCTTCCCCGACTGGCATTTTCTTTGCCCTCTCCTTGTCATCTCGAGCGAGCGGAGCGAGTCGAGAGATCTGAAAAATGAAATTTTAATACATATAATATGATAAGACCATTAGCAGACAGAGTCGTGATCGAGCCGAAGGCCGCAGAGACTCAGACAGCGTCAGGACTCTTCATTCCTGACACAGCAAAGGAAAAACCGCAGCAGGGAACAGTCGTAGCGGCCGGCCCTGGCAAGAAGGATGAGCCTATGGAGGTAAAGGTAGGCGACGTAGTGATCTACGGCAAATATGCAGGCACTGAAGTCTCAGTGGACGGCAAGGACTACCTCATTATGAAACAGTCAGACATCCTGGCAATACTTTAATCTTCCACTGTCATTTCGACTGTAGTGGAGAAATCTTAATGATTATGGCAAAAGACATTAAATTCAATATAGACGCACGCGCCAAGATGAAGGAAGGCGTTGATGCGCTTGCAGATGCAGTAAAGGTGACCCTCGGACCAAAGGGTCGTAACGTGGTGATCGCCAAGAAATTCGGCGCTCCACAGGTGACAAAGGACGGCGTGACCGTGGCCAAGGAGATTTCCCTCGAGGACCAGTTCGCTGACATGGGCGCTCAGATGGTCAAGGAAGTTGCTTCAAAGACCAACGAGCAGGCCGGTGACGGTACTACTACAGCTACTGTTCTCGCACAGGCAATCATCAACGTAGGCCTCAAGAACGTCACAGCAGGTGCAAACCCTATGGACCTCAAGAGAGGTATCGACAAGGCAGTGGCAGTGGTGGTGGAAAGCCTCCGCGCCCAGAGCCAGGAAGTAGGAGAGGATTACGCAAAGATCGAGCAGGTAGGTACAATCTCTGCCAACAATGACAGCTACATCGGAAAGCTCATCGCTGACGCTATGTCAAAGGTGAAGAAGGATGGTGTCATCACTGTAGAAGAGGCAAAGGGTACAGAGACCGAAGTGAAGGTCGTAGAGGGAATGCAGTTTGACAGAGGATACATCTCTCCATACTTCATGACCAACGGTGACAAGATGGAGGCGGTGCTTGATACTCCTTACATCCTTGCTACAGACAAGAAGATCTCAACTATGAAGGACATCCTTCCTATCCTCGAGCCTATCGCCCGCGAAGGAAAGTCTCTTCTCATCATTGCAGAGGACGTTGACGGTGAAGCTCTTACAACTCTCGTTGTCAACAAACTCCGCGGCACTCTCAAGATCGCTGCCGTGAAGGCTCCAGGTTTCGGTGACCGCCGCAAGGAAATGCTTCAGGACATCGCAATCCTCACAGGAGGAATGGTTATCTCAGAGGAGAGGGGATTCAGCCTCGAGAACACGACTCTCGACATGCTCGGAAGGGCAGAGAAGGTTGTCGTTACCAAGGACAACACTACAGTTGTGAATGGAGCAGGCTCTGCAGAGGCCATCAAGGAGCGCGCAGACCTCATTCGCAAGCAGATCGAGACCACAACTTCAGACTATGACCGTGAGAAGCTCCAGGAACGTCTTGGAAAGCTCGCAGGCGGCGTTGCAGTCCTCTATGTAGGCGCAGCGACAGAAGTCGAGATGAAGGAGAAGAAAGACCGCGTAGATGACGCTCTCAGCGCAACACGCGCGGCTGTGGAGGAAGGCATCGTTCCTGGCGGTGGAGTAGCATACATCCGCGCTGCCCAGGCTCTCAAGGGCCTCAAGGGCGAGAATGACGATGAGACTACAGGTATCAACATCGTTGCACGCGCCATCGAGGAGCCGCTCCGTCAGATCGCGGCAAATGCTGGAGTGGAAGGAAGCGTGATCATCAACAAGATCGCTGAAGGCGAGGCTGACTTCGGCTACAACGCCCGCACAGGAGAATACGTGCACATGTTCGAGGCAGGCGTCATCGACCCTACAAAGGTGTCACGCGTAGC
>SUYV01000034.1 GCA_015060255.1 Bacteroidales bacterium
CCTCATCGGTCACGATGGCAAGATAAGCGACACTCACATCCGACGGCTTGAATGTGACACTGGCGCTGCGCGGGGTCAAGGTGCCCAGCTCTATCCCGAATGTGACATCCTTAGGATCATTAGGCTCGAGAGTCCTGAACTTCTTTGTCGCAAGAGGAGTAGTGAATCCTCCGTCATATCCGAAAACGATTATCATGTATTCGGTATCCGGGTCGAGAACTCCGTCAAAAGAATGTACCATCTCGCCGGTATTGGTATGCTGCGCAAAGAAAGGCTTGTAGTTCTTCTCCAGGAAAGCTGCAAGCTCATCCATAGTCATCTCCTTGTAGACGAACTCAGGAAACTCCAGCCACACATACTCATCGTCAGTAGAAGGCGTGATGAAAAGCATGGCCGAAGTGGCTGTTATCTGATCTATCTCTATCTCGAAATGATTGTCAACCTCTTCCAAGGCCGGCGTCTTCACTGTAAGTGATTCCACTTCGGAAATCACCTCGCCCATTTCGCCGGTATAGCAGACAAAGACCACGAACGACTGCTCCGGCTGAAGTCCGGTCACGTCACGCTCGTACTCCCCGGTCTTCATGAGTTCACTTATGGACAAGTCGCTGTTCTCCAGCATCATTGTCTCAATGAAGTTGGTCGCTGTTGTACGCATGTCGTCAAGCGGACCGAAGGTGGAGAGGTATTCCTCTGTGGCCACGCCACAGAAATATGGAGCCTCCAGGTCCGACGGCACGACCTTTACCTTGCAATGGCTCGAATGGAGGTCATACACCTCTATGTCAAAATTTCCGGTCTTTTCATCCGGTCCCTTCTGCTCGCAGGCCACAGACATGGCGAGGACTGCAAGCATTATGAACAAATATTTCAGTTTACTCATTATCAATTAATTATAGCTATACGACACTGACTCTCCTATCGGACATATCGCGCAATTTGCAAGATTGTACCTGCCGTCATCCGTAGCAGCATTGACCAGGACCATGACCTTGCATTTCTCCACATTCCATCCGTCTTCAAGAGCAATCACAAAAGACTTCGAGGCAGTCTCGCCCTTCTTGAGGACATCGACATTCTCGCCATATATGCGAAGATTGAGTGTGCTGCCCGCCATCACCCTTACAGCATTGCTGTGCGTACTCATCCAATCCTCGAACGCTCCGTCCTGCTTCGCCCTGATTCCGTCCTCGAGAACCCATACAGCTATACGGTATTTGTTCTCCCTGGCAGCCTTGATCTGGACATTCACACCAAGGTTGGAGCCTGTCTGAAGGACAGAGGCCGCTATGCCAGCATCTGCAGCATCCTTATGCAGGTCGTCAATATGCGACTTTATCACATCGACCGCCAGCGATGTACCCGTACTTTCCTTGGTAAGGTTGAATGTAAGTTCCGGATAGTATCCGCTGCAGAATGCCTGCGAAAGGTTTTCCGCGGCCTTGGAATACGCAGGGTCGCTCTGATTATATGAATGAGCGGCCACATGCTGATATTTTGCCGTGTATGAGTCGTCCTCTGCCAGGGTCTTGAGGGACGCCATCAGCTGCGGACAGTTAGGGCAGGCTGTGCCGGTATGCTGAAGCAGGAGTATCCTGTGCGAGAAATCCGTGCTGCCGGGCTGAGGATCTGCCGGAAGTTCGGGTATGACGGCATCTCCGCCCGCATTCTCTCCCGTATCAGGCTTCTCGGTGCATGACACAAACAGAAAGGCAAGAGAAGCCAGAACTGAAAAAAACTTCTTCATATGTCAAATCTACTTTAATGAATCAATGAACTCCTGTGCAGGAGATGCTCCGCCGCGCTCAGCCTTGAATTCGAGGATCGTGAACGGACCGGTATAGCCGGATGCATCCTCTGCTATGCCAAGGAATGACACTACCTGATCATAATGAACTACAGCAAAACCCTGAGTCTTGTCGTTGTCGCACTTATAGTCAAGCTCGATCAGGACATCATCCCTTTCCGCCCAGCTCTTGAACTCGCCATAGGCAAAAGTAGTCCTCCAGTGCGCAGCATCGGAATTCGGAACGATTGCATACGGCACCATGACCATACCCTTGCATCTGCTGAATTGCGTCGGATCAAGCTCTGCGAGCTCTGTTCCGTCATAGTATCTGTCAATGACAAACTCGATTGCCGCGTTGCTCTCTATGAGTATCGTGGTGCGGAATACTTCGCTCTTGAATCCTTTCCTGTATGCTATGAGTCCGGTGTTCATGTTCACTGATGCGGCCACAATCACATATTCGGTATCTTCCTCGAGATCTGTGAAAGTCCATTTCTGCTTGCCCATCACTCCGCCCATGTCTTCAAGGTACTCCGCTCTGGTGCATCCGAAGAATTCTGCTCCATAGTCTATCCTCTCATCAACAAATCTGCATATAGCCTCATCTTCGGACCCGTCCGTCGCCACATATTCATTAAACTGCGCTACGGACATACAGTCATAGAAATAATAAAGGCCGAGTTCAGGAGTAATGTTCACGGTCGCCTTGTTGTGCATCACATCAGATATCGTGAAAGTGAAATTCTGATTCTGCGGACGTCCTCCTGCTGCCTTTGTAGTAAATGAGACCCTCGTGAGAGGCGTTGTCGGAGCCTCGTCCCAGCCGAAGCAGAGCACTTCATACTCCGTTTCAGGAGACAATGAGGATATGTCTTCTAGATTCACTACTTCTCCCGCATAGAGGACTTCGTCCAGAGTATCCCATTTCTCATATGCGCTGACGACATCATACATAAGATCTGTCTCCGACTCATAATCCGCAAACTGACTCTTGGCCTGCACCACGCAGATGAACGGATCATCATTCGAAGGGGTCACAGTTCCCTTGACGGTGCAGAATGTCGCCTCCTGTATGTCAATGACAAAGGTATTCGAAGACTGTACGGACTTCTTTGTGGTGAAACGGACTGCCGAAGGTGCGGAATTCACAAAGAAGTTCTCATCGATTCCTACTGCATATGCTATGTACTCGGTATTGTCCGTAAGTTCATTGAACACGAGTTCCTCAGTTCCGACGCTTCCCAGATTCGTCACCATAGCTTCAAGCGTCTGGCCCATCTTTATATAGTAGTCTACAAGGGCTGCGGCATGGCTGGCATATGCTGTTTCATCTCCGCCCCACTGCTCATATTCCGCTACTGAGAATACATTCACGAAGAACAGGGCATTCTTCTCACTCGCTGTCACGCTCACCTTGGCGTTGGTCAGTCCGATATCGCTCACCTTGATGTCGAAGGTCACGTCGGACATCTCTATCTCCGGAGTGGTAAACTCTATCTTGTTTACTCCTGTCGTGAAATAGCCCTCATAATCGAGGCCATATGCATACAGATAGTATGCGGTGCCTGGCATCAGTCCGGCCTCGTCACTCTCGAAGGGACCTACACGGAGAAAGTCCTCAAGCCATTCAGTCAGGTCCTTCTCCTCTTCCAGAGCCTTGTTGCGGAACCATTCCAGGTCACTGTCCTGATACTTGTACTCATCCTCAAATGCATCAAAGTCAGCCTTGTCGACAAGCATCACCACATATGACATAGTCTCATCCTTAGGTTCAACGGAGAAATGGCACGATGTGGCTGTCACATCTGACACCTCGAGCACGAAATCCGCATTGGGATCCTCCGGTCCGACTGGTTCCGGCTCCGGCCTGTCACATGCCCACAGAAGCAGCGAAGCCACTATCAGGCCCGCCATATAAAGCATTTTCTTCATATCCAGATTACCTTTATGAATAATTCACAAAGATATGCATACAATATGTTAAAACAAAATCAGGCGACCCTGGGGCCGCCTGAAATATCTGGTCTAAAGAAAATTATTCGTAGATAACCTTAATCGCACTTACATAAGCTCGATGGTTCTTATCGGTTCCTGTAGAAGTAAACTTCACAGCCTCGGCTGAACCTGTCCAGGTACGCACGCTTGATTCTGCAGAAAGCTCACCACTATCAGCTGCCACATAATAATGATTGTTCGCAAATGTGATTTCAATAGATGTAATTGTCTTTCCCGCAGCAGTAATATCCATTGTTGCCCCATTCTGGTACATACGGATAGCAGCACCCGAATCATAATATGCTGGAGCTGTGCTTGCTCCTCCCTGTCTGAAAACTACGTTCACATTATCGTCAATGCTGATTGTCTCACCATCTACCACCTGGGAATTTGCATATCCCATAGTAGAGAAAGTGATCTCTGCCACATTGCTACCTACCGGAATCTCAGGTTCCTCACCCTTTACATGAGAAACATAGTATGCCGGACCACCAACCTGAGCACTGCCATTGTATGAAGATCTTGTTCCGATAAGGGTAACAACGTCACCTTTCTCAAGACCGAGAGTCGAGAATGACTTATCATTACTTGTCACCTTAGTTGCAGTCAATCCATATACATATACAGAACCCGATTCATCCTGAAGATCAAAGTTACCATAAGTGGTATTCGAAATATTAGTAATTGTACCTGTAAGCTCATACCATACATCCGCAGACTCAGCAGCCGCAAGGAACTCTGCTACAGTAACGACCTTTGGTCCCTCCGGCTCTACCGGCTCCTCAACAGGATAGTCTGCTGCAACGAGGAATGGACGGAGGGTTGCGTCATTATATGTATCCTCTGACAGACGCCACTCATTGCTGTCAGCAAAGTATCCGATGCCGAAATATGTAGAGAGGTTATATACGTCGACAGTACCATCTTCATATGAGTTGTCTACAACCCACAGATAGTAAGCATATTCTTCACCTGCAGGAAGCTCAGTCACGAGGGTAGCATTTCCCGACTCCCAATCTGTCTGACCGAGATAACGTCCATATGAATCCTGGATAGTATATGCTGTATAGTCTGGATCATATGTGAAAGTGAAGGTGTTCTTCACTGTGCTTGCATAGTTGATGAGGTCTTTTGCAGGGAACACGCCTGATGTCACGTCCTCTGCCATTGGAGCCATCACCTTGCCACTGTTGGTGAACCAGTAACCACCATCTGCGATAGGACCTTCCGGAGACTCTCCACCGCCGCCTGGAAGCTGGATCTCATATGGATACTCCACTCTTGTGAGCGTGATCGGATCTGCCACTCCAAATACATTCTCGCAAACAACCTTTACTGAATTGGCTGTAAGTTCTGAGTACTGGATTTCGAACTCCTCGCCCACTTCATCCCATTCCCAGTCATACTGTGTGAATGAAATTACACCTGAAGACTTATCTGTAGCCTCAATCTCATAGAAACCTACCATGTGAAGAGCAAAGCCGCTCTCATCCATTGTAGGGAGGGCGATGCTGAGCATGCCTTCTTCTGCAATACCTAAGTCAAAAAGAATCGGCATATCATCAAACTCACCCAGCCACTGGTATCCATCGAGTCTTGCGATCTCTTCGCCTGGCTTGTAGCCTGCCTCCATTACCCATACCTTGCCGTTAGTCTTGTCGAAGTATACGTCGTATATGCCGGACTTGTTAAGGTAGATGTCAGCACCGCCCGTCTGGACTGCGATCTCTGTGTTTGGTTTGTTGACAGCCTCTTCAGCCTGACCATAAGCATTCCAAGTGCCGGTCTCACAGATCTTGAACTTCACGAAGTCCTCACCTGTTCCATCTTCAGAGAACCTGTAGTCATAGTCAAACTCTACGTTCTTGGCAACATAATAGTCACCCTCGAGAGCCATGAGACCAGGCTCGTTTGATGGATTCCAGTAGTTTGCCTTCTTGTCTGCGTCAGTACCCTTGATTGTACCTGTCACTGTATAAGTAACCTCAACAGGTGCAGGGATAACTGGCTCCTTCTCGCCTGGCTTGAAGCCGGCTTCCATTACCCAAACCTTGAGGTTTTCCTTGTCGAAGTATACGTCGTAGTTTCCTTCAGCACCCTTCACGATGATGTTTTCTCCGCCTGCCTGAACAGGGATCTCACCATTGATGTAGTTCTCGTTCTCCTTCTGAGCGTGTGCATAACCATCCCAAGTACCTGTTTCAACGACCTTGAACTCGATCTGGTCCGCACCCTGATACAGTGTCTTTGCTGTCACGAGAGGGATGTTCTTACCTACATAGTAGTCACCTTCCTTGACCATGAGGCCCTCTGGTGCGTTATTGCTCCAGTTGATATCCTTGAGAGTACCTACTACAGTATAAGTGATCTCCACCGGATCTGGGTTCTGAGGCTCCTTCTCGCCTGGCTTGAAGCCCTGCTCCATCACGTAAACCTCGAGGTTCTCGAAGCTGAAGTATACGTCATATGTACCAGCCTCGCCGTTGAGCTTGATGTCTTTTGCATCATCGCCGAAGTTAGCCTTTGAATACTCTGCTGTAACGACTGAAATCTTGCCGTTCACTACGCCTCTCTCCGAACCTGGAGCGACACCGATGTTGGTTGCGTCTGCCCAGCTTGAGTTCGCGCGGATCTTGAATGTGAGCTCTGTGAACTGTGCGCCCTTCGCTACGATCCACTCGCCTTCCTTGGTCATAGGGATGTCTGAACCCCACTGGTTGTCAACGAAGCAGCCCATCATGCCCCACTGGTTCTCTACCGGTGCAGGCTCTGTAGCCTCTGAAGGAAGCTTGCCCTCTGACATTATATAGAACTTGGTGAGGTCTGCCGCAAGATAGATGTCATACTTGCCGGCCTCAGTTACCTTGATGTTCGATCCGCCTGCAGGCTGGATTGTATTCGGCTCTACAAGGCCGTTACCGCCGATCTCCTGTCCTGCTGGTGGCCATGCGCCGCCCTTGAGGAACTTGAACTCAGTGTCTGAAGCCATCTCAAGGCCATAGTATACGAAATACTCCTCATCAAGGACTGAAAGATAGAGGTCTGATGCAGGATTCCAGTTGTTTGACTCACCGAATGTTCCTACGAGAGCCCACTCTGACTGAGGAAGCTCAGGACCTGGCTGCTGGCCTGCGCCTGCCGCCTGATTGACCTCGACTGTCTTGGTCAGTTCACCAGCCTTTACAGTCACGGTTGCCTTTCTTGCCTCTTCAGTCTCATTGTCCTCTGCAGTAACCTTTACTGCCACTGCCTTCTCCGATGCCTGGCCGCTTGCCGGCTCGAGAGAAACCCAGTCTGCGTCAGCCGAAGCCACCCAAGACTGATTTGAAGTCACATTGAAAGAAGCCTCGCCTGCTGTAGCAGCCAATGACACGGCTGTCTTGTCAACATCGAGCTTCGGCGTCTCTACAGGCTCATCCTGCTTACACGCAACGGCTGCCGCAACTGCGAACAGACCGATCAACAAATGCTTGATTTTCATAACGATATTGTTTTGGTTATTGTATTGTCAAGTCGTGGAAAGACAAATATAACATTTTAAAACGATGAAAACAAACTCAGAATCAGAAAACGAGTTCTGAAGCAGGCGACACGCCTTCCTTCTTAAGATCTATTACCTCAAGCAAAAGCTCTCCATAGGCCCCATCCGCATCCTGTGCTACTCCCATGATCGTATTTACGCCCCAATATGCCACTATCAGCTGGCGGATCAGTCCCTGCTCAGTCGGAGCAGACAGGACGTTCTTGATTATGACCTCCCTGCTTCTGTCGGTAAGATCCTCCAGTGCGATATATGACCACCACTGCACTGCACTCGCAGAAGGCTCCACTTCAAGGTCCACGACTGCATATCCCTTTGCGACACTAAGGTCCGGATAGAGAGTGGCGAGCTCTGTGCCGTCATAATACTTGTAGCTCTTGACAGTCAGCGAGGCATCCGAAATCTTCTCTTCAGGAGTAGTGAACGGGGAGCTGAACGAGAATGACGCCACAGGATTTCCATCCTGGTCCACAGGGACCGCCCACTGGATGTATTCTGTGCCATGTTCGTATTTTGTAGTGAATTCCTGGGCTCCCATGGCCGTGATCAGGTCTATGACCCTTTCCTTTGTGCCCAGGTCTTCGATCATGTCTTCGACCAGCATTTCCAGGCATTCTCCGAATGCTCCGTCAAGGCTGCCATGCGCCGCCATAAGCGCCTGCAGATCGCTCATTTCCACATAATTGCATATATAGACAACGGAATTGTCCGAAGGATATATGCCCAGAGACATTTCAAAACCGTTGAATTCCTGTGTGAACGAGAATGAACATGATGCAGGGTTGCCTCCCTCGCCCATCTTGAACTCCTTCCTGGCAACATCCGTCGTCACCGCGCCGTTCTCATATCCGAACGCAACGACGACATAGTTCCATCCGGACTTGCCGGTCCATTCAAACTCCTGGTCTCCCGAATAGGTAATGCCCTCAAGACCACCCCAGGCGATGTTGTTCTGGATGACATAGTCGGTAAGTTCGGCATCGCTCAAGCCTTCGATGATGTTTGCAGGCTCTATCGTAAGGATATAGGTATCTTCATTTGATACATCTGCGGCAATCATGGCTGTCGTGGCGGTGACATCAGTGACCTCCAGGTCGAAAGTGTTCGCCGACTCCTCCTTCTGAGGTGTCTCGAACTTTTCATATGCGACCTCGGTCGTAGTCATTCCATCATCATCTATACCCACTGCAAAGGCATAGTATGTGGTTTCCGGCTTCAGGGAAGTGAGGATGAAACCGTCATTGCCATATGATGATATCATCTTTATCACGCCCGCGCGGTCCTTGCCTGTCTGCTCCATGAGCGAGCCGATGAACCATGTCATATAGTCATCAAAGCCATACTGCTGAGCCTGCAGGAAGTCCGACTCATTGATCACATCCATGTAATATGGAGATTCCTTGTCCTCCGGCTCCACCTCAACCGTGGCCGTTACAGATGATATGTCGTACACCTTCAGCTTGAACGGGGCCTGCTCAGGAGCGGGCGTCACAGGTGTGTCAGGCTCCGACGGAGTCTGGGGAGAGACTGGTTTTTCGCAGGATGCGAAGAGGATCAAAGCGGCGGCGGCCGCAAGAAGCTTCACGAATTTCTTCATAATCAACAATAGGTTAGTCCGTTAATGGTTTACAAAAATAACAAAAAAAACGGACGATTCTGTCCGAATCATCCGCTTTTATCGATATTCCCTTTCGGGACGGGTGTCAATTATGGAAGAGTAACTTCGAGCATTTCGTTGCCACGAGCTGGAACTGCCCAATAGCCGTCCCAACCGTTCCAAAGGATAGAAGATACATAGATCTTTCCATTTGCCTCATAAGCTCCCAGATACTCACGTGGATATGTCAATGTCCATACGACATTGTCACCTGCCTTCTCTGTTTCAACAGCGATATCCTTATATTCGCCATTGAAGCTGAACTGCATTGCTGTAAGGTTGCCCTCGGCATCTACTGATCCTTTGTGCTCCTTCCAGTAAGTGTTTGCACCTGTTGTAGTCCAACCCCACCATACAGCTGTCTCACCATTACCGTCACAGAAAGACACATCAAGGTAGTTTGCACCGTCCAATGCAGAAACTGCTGTTACGCGAACATAAAGGTTTGCAGCATCGGCATAAGCAGCAATCTCCTTCATCAATGCATCGTCAGCAGCATCCTCGCCGTTAACGAACTTTGCAGCCTCATCCCAAGGATTTGCGCCTGCCTCGTGAGAGAGGTAGTAAGCAGGGCCGCCTACCTGATCCTCACCGTTGTAAGAATCTCTCTTACCTACGAGAGTAACGATGTCACCTTCCTTAAGTCCGAGGTTAGCGAATGACTTGTCGTTCTTTGTTACGTAAGATGTAGTAAGACCGTACACATATACTGATGCGCCGTCCTCACCTACGAGGTCAAAGTTACCGTAAGTCTCGTTAACAAGGTTTGCGATAGTACCTGTAACCTTGCACCATGTACCCTTAGACTCTGCGAGGAACTCTGTTACAGTAGCAGACTTAGCAGCAACTACATGCTCCTTAAGGTAAGCTGTACCGCCGACCTGTGGAGTCTCCTTGTAAGAAGTTCTGGTACCGATGATAGTGATCACGTCACCCTCGTTGATGCCGAGGCTAGAGAATGACTTGTCGTTGCTTCCGATAGCACCGTTGCCTGTGAGGCCGTATACGTATACTGAACCTGTACCGTCTACGAGGTCGAAGTTACCGTAAGTAGCGTTTGCAATGTTCTTCACGACACCAGTGAGCTCATAGAGAGCTGTTCCCTCTGGTGCTGCGAGGAAGTCTGCAACTGAAAGAGCTACGATGGCACCTTCCTGAGTGAATGCGTAAGGAACTGAAGAACCTGACGACACGAATGTAACAGAGCCCTCACGGTTACCACCGTCGTTAGGAAGAACCGCGATCTTCACCACTGCTGTATCAGCTGGGTTAGGCTCGATCTTGGTAGGCTCGCCCGGCTTGTTCTGCATGTCGACGATAGAAACCCAAGACCTGTACTCTTCTGGAACTGTAGGGAATACGCCAGCGCCCTTGTAAGCTACCTTTACCTCAAGCTCGCCGCCTTCCTTGGCAACTGTAGCAGGCTCGGTAATAACCTTTACAAGAGACTTGCTTACCTTGATGAATGTAGCGTCAACGAACTCAGGAGTGTTTCCGCCATAAAGAACGTATGAACCCTGAACTGTAACCTCGTCACCTACCTCGATGTTGAAGCTTGACCAGTTGTACTTTCCTGATGCGTCAACTGTTCCGTAGATGTAGAGCTGCTGGTCAGTAGAGCTGTCCTTGAGGTACCAGTTACCATAGTTGGTGTTTGCAATTGCAGTACAGATACCCTTGACCTCATAGAGCTTGCCCTCCGGTCCTGCGATAATTTCAGCCACAGTTGCCTTGGTAACGGTCATAGAACCCTGACGTACTCTTACGAACTGAGTGTTGTCACCGGCCTTGATCTTGAGCTCGAGCTCACGGCCGCTTGTTGTAGCCTCGGCAGAGAAAGTAACCTTGGTCTCACCCTGGCCGCCTGACATCTTGTCGGCTGCAAGCCATGATGGAGTAGAAGACTCTACATTTCCCTCCTTGTCTCTCTTGATTACCTCTGGCCATACATCGTCAACTACGAACTCCCAATCCTCAGTAGCTGTAACTGTAAGAGTTGCAGAGCCGCCTTCCTCAGCGATTGAAAGATATGTCTGAGAAAGCTTGATGTTGTCCCAAGAATCTGTTACCTGCTCCTCACAAGCTGAGAAGAAGAGGACAGATGAAAGTATGATTGAGAATAAATATCTAAGTTTCATAATATATCTGTAATAAATTAGTTAAACATATACTTTATTCCCACTGAAGCATACCAGCACTGACCTATTGACTTGTTAGGAACAAATGTCTGAGTATTTGCATGGACAGCCTTAGGAGTTGAGAATACAGGGTAACCCTCTGCATCTGCTCCCTCATACTTGAGGATACGTCCCTCAACGAGATCAAGATTCATATACTTGCTCACACCCCAGCTTGAGTTGAAGAGGTTGAGGATGTTCTTGATGTCAACGCTGAGCTGAAGCTTGTTGACAGAGTTGCCGATACGTACCTTGAAGTCATGCTTGTAGCTGAAATCGAGTCTGTGTACCCAAGGAGAATATACGCTGTAAGCCTCTGCGTACTCACCCTGATGCTTGCTCAGATACTTGCTGTTATGAACATAAGCCATGAAGCGGTCGCGGTCGTCATCCGAAGCGAAACGGAACTCATTGCTTGCAACCTGCTCATCGGTAGGAATGTAAAGGGCATCGTAGTTGTAACCGTCACCGTTCATGTCGTTGACAGTCATGTAAGAGTAGTTGTAACCTCCTCTCCATGCCTCATAGATAAGGCTGAAGTGGTTGTTAGACTTGTCGCTGTAAGTTGCTGATGCAACTGCACGGTCTGGAGTAACGTACTGAGAGTTGTGGAGCTTGATGTTGTTAGGACCCTCAGATGTAGGTACGTATGTGAATGCAGACTCAGCTGCTGAACCAGGCATACCTGTGAGTTCCTTAGACACTGTGTGAGTGTAAGCAGCCATGAGGCTGAGACCCTCAACCGGAGCCATGTTTACAGTCACGTTAGCTGAATAACCGTATCCCTTGTTTGTATTCTCGAGGACAAATGCCTTTGTACCTGTTCTGAAGTTTGCAGGATAGATAGGACGTGCGTCAGCACCGTTGAATCTTGCAAATCCGTTTACAGGCATCATGCTCCAGTCTGAGATGGTCACACCGTTGATGGTCTTGTTGTAGATACCCTCGGCAGTGATAGAGAATGGGAATGATGTAGGGAACTTGTAGTCGATAGCGAGTGAAGTCTTCCAAACCTGTGGCATCTTGAACTTAGGGTCAACTGCTGAGATTGAAGAAGGAACCGCGCCATCCTCAGGAGAGATTGTAGATGGGTAACCCATTTCGATAAGCTTGTCGAGAAGGGCCTGAGTAGTAGCCTTTCCGTTAGCGTCAGTCACGAGACCACCCTTGAATACGTCCATTGTGTAGAGAGGATCTCCGTTCTCATCCTTGCCGAACATCTTCTCAAGGTTCTTGGCGTTGATCTGAGCCTGGTACTGAACCATACCTGAGTTGGTTGGCATGTTGGTGAAGAACACGAGAGGGAGACGACCTGAGAAGAATCCTGTACCTCCGCGGAGAGTGAGGCTTCTGTCCTCAGTAACATCCCAGTTGAAACCGATACGTGGAGATACTGTTACGTTTGCAGTAGGCCACTTTCCTGTGTCGATGTTGCGCTTCTGACCGTCCTTGCCGATATAGTCGATTGCAAGAATCTTGTTGTTGGTCATGAGGTCACCGTTGTCGAAGAAGAGACCGTCGAGACGGAGGCCGTAAGTAAGCTTGAATGCATCAGTAGCATTCCACTCGTCCTGCGCGTATACGCCAGCCTTGTGGAACTGTACACGAGCTGCAGGGTTCTTCTCACCGTCATAACCGTAAGTGAGACATACTACCTCAGGAGCTGCGCCGTCGATGAAGTCATCAACGCTTGCGTAACGGTAGTAACCTGTACCGTTTCTCATGTATGCGTTGTCAGCCATCTGATACTCATAGTTCACACCCATTGTAACCTTGTGGTTTCCAGCGTAGTATACGAGGTCATCCTTCACGCTGATGTGAGTATTGTGAACTGCGTTGTTCCAAGTGAAGAGCTCGTATCCGAGAGCCATGTACTGAGTGTTTGTGTTAGTACCGTCCTGGATGTCGATGAAAGGGAACTCCTTAGAGTTTGTTCCACGAACGTCGTCGAGCTTAGAGAATGTAGCGAGGAACTGGTTTGAAAGGTTGTCGCTGAGGCGGCTGTTGAGATCGACTGATACTGAATGAACGAGGTTGTTCATAGAGTACATTGAGTTTGCGAACGCCATAGAGTACATAGATGTACGTGCGTAAGCAGAACGTGTACCACCGTCCATTGAAGATGCGTTAGGACCGTTCCAACCTGTGTTGTTGGTATAGTTGTAACGTACTGCGAGGTGGTTTGCATCGTTGATGTTCCAGTCGAGTCTTGCAAGGAGCTTGAGGTTGCTCTGGTCAGCAGGGAAGTCAGTGAATGAACCTGTATCATATCCGTACTTGTCCATCACATGCTTCTGAACACGCTCCATATCCTCGATTGTAGTATATGAGAGATACTTGTCAGCGTTACCGACACCGTCCTCAGATGCTCTCCAGCGAACTGCAACAGAAGGAGTCTGCGAGTACTCTGCGTTCACGAAGAAGAAGAGCTTGTTCTTGATGATAGGTCCGCCGAGAGTGAAACCGTAAGTAGTGTTGCGGTCACGGTCGCGTGCGCCTGAAATCTCAGTACCTGCAACCTGGTTACCGCGCATGTTCTCGTTGCGGTGATAGATGTAAGCAGTACCCTTGAATGTGTTTGTACCAGACTTTGTAATGGCGTTCACACCACCACCGATGAAGTTTGTCTGACGAACATCGTATGGAGAGATCACCACCTGGAGCTCCTCGATCGCATCGATAGAGATAGGGTTACCACCACCTGGGAGGTTCTCTGAAAGACCGAAGTTGTTGTTGAAGTTTGCTCCGTCGACAGTGAAGTTAGCTGTACGGCCGTCTGAACCTGCGAAGCTCATGCCGTTACCACCGTAAGGAGAAAGTCTTGTAACGTCAGTGATGCTTCTGCTTACTGTAGGAAGAGAAGTGATCTGCGCGCTTGAGATGTTTGTAGCGGCACCAGTCTTCTCAGCAGCGAACTTTGATGCAGAAGCTGCAATCACCATTGCTTCACCGAGCATTTCAGAATCCTCGTTCAACTGACCGCTGAGAGCTGAAGTCTCACCGAGCTGAAGAGTTACATCTGTGTAAGTGAGCGGCTGGTATCCAAGGCAAGAGAACTCTACCTTGTAAGGACCGCCGGAACGCATACCGTTGATGGCATAGCGACCGTCGTTGTTTGTTACAACGCCGTAAACGGTACCTGAAGGCTCGTGGGTAGCGACTACCGCAGCGCCGACAACAGGCTCACCGTTAGCGTCAACAACACGTCCACCCAGAGCTGATGTAGTCACCTGTGCAAAGGCAGCTACGCTCATAAGCATTGCCGCAAAAGCAGCAATAAGACACTTAATTGTTTGTTTCATAACGATTTAGTTAATAATAATAAGGTTTTTATGCCGCGAAGATACTACATTTTAATGTTTTAATAAAGTTTTTAACAGACTTTTAACCAATTATTATCAACACTTTCTGCTTAAATATTTGCATATCAAAAAAAATGTCTATCTTTGCCGCCCGAAATGAGACATGTGGAGAGATTTGCCTGCTTGCAACCACGTTAAAAAATGCTAAAATGTTGACAACATGTCATCAATGTTTTGTGTTTTTGTGACGGCTCCGCATTCTTGTGGGGCTTTTGTTTTTGTATAATATAACATTGAAGATATGAACTACTTATTTACATCAGAATCGGTGTCAGAAGGACACCCAGACAAGGTTTCGGACCAGATTTCCGATGCCATCCTTGACGAATTCCTCCGTCAGGACCCTGAGGCCAAGGTGGCCTGCGAGACTTTCTGCAGCACAGGACTCGTTGTCGTAGGAGGCGAGGTCCGCTCAGAGGACGCATACGTAGACATCCCGAAGACAGTGCGCCGTGTCATCAACAAGATCGGCTACAACAAAGCTGAATACATGTTCGACGGCAATTCATGCGGAATCCTTTCTGCCCTCCATGAGCAGAGCGTGGACATCAACCGCGGCGTGGTCGGCGAAGACGCAGACGCACAGGGAGCCGGCGACCAGGGAATGATGTTCGGATATGCATGCTGCGACACTGAGGAATACATGCCTCTCCCGCTCGCGCTTTCGCACCAGGCGCTTCTGATGCTTGCGAAGATCCGCAAGCAGAAGCCTGAACTCATGCCATACCTCCGTCCGGACTCGAAGTCACAGTTCACCATCGAGTATGACGGTGAGACAAATATGCCTGTACGCGTACATACAATCGTGATTTCAACCCAGCACGACGAGTTCACCCCTGCATCGCTCGGCAAGATGAGCTATGCTGAGGGATGCGCTCAGATCGGTCAGAAGAGGGTTGACGAGGCAATGCAGGCGAAGATCCGCGAGGACGTGCAGAACATTCTTCTGCCTATGCTCATCGAGACTCTCGCACCGGAAACTGCCGCTCTCTTCAAGGGAGACCACATCCTCCATGTAAACCCTACAGGAAAGTTCGTGATCGGCGGACCTCACGGTGACACTGGTCTCACAGGCCGCAAGATCATCGTCGACACATACGGAGGAAAGGGCGCACACGGCGGCGGAGCATTCTCAGGAAAGGACCCTTCAAAGGTTGACCGTTCTGCAGCTTATGCAGCGAGATACATCGCAAAGAACATGGTTGCAGCCGGCGTTGCACGCGAAATGCTCGTGCAGGTGTCATACGCCATCGGTGTAGCACGCCCGCTCAGCATCTTCGTAAACACCTATGGCACAGCAGCAAACGGACTCAGCGACGCAGAGATTGCTCAGAAGATCGAGCAGATCTTCGACCTCCGCCCTGCCATGATTATCGAGAAGTTCGGTCTCAAGAACCCTATCTACGAACCGACAGCATCATACGGACACGTAGGACGCGACCCATACAAGGAGTCAGTGACAATCATCAGAAACGGTGTCAAGACACAGAAATATGTCCAGTTCTTCGGCTGGGAGCTGCTCGACTCGGTCGACATGATCCGCGAAGCATTCGGACTGTAGACTTGCTTACAACAGCACGGCTCATTGATTCTAACCGGCATTGGCTCCCGAAAAGGGAGGGGCCCCACAAGTGGGGTGGACCGGAGGAATCAATGAGCCGTGCTGTTTGATGAACAACCTAGAGTCTTTCCATCTCGCGGCGCATGTCCTTTTCCTTGATGGATGCACGCTTGTCATACTCCTTCTTGCCTCGTGCCAGGGCGATCAGGAGTTTTGCATATCCGTTGTCCGCGATGTAGAGTTTGACAGCCACAATGGTGAGTCCCTTCTCCTTCACCGCCCTCTGGAGCTTAGTCAGCTCCTTCCGGGTCAGCAGGAGCTTGCGCTCGCGGCGCGGGTCATGCTTTCCCCAGCTTCCCCACCAGTACTCGGCAACATGCATGTTCTTGACATACAACTCGTTGTTGTTGAAATAGCAAAAGGCGTCCACCAGCGAGGCCTTGCCCGCCCTGATGGACTTTATCTCAGTGCCTGTAAGCACCATTCCCGCCTGGAAGGTCTCGATGAACTCATAGTCAAACGAAGCCCTCCTGTTCTTTATCTCCACACTGCTCTTTGCTTTCGGCATAATCCTTCTTTTAGTTCTAAGCATGCAAATGTAATGCTTTTTAAATGATTGCCACTGTGTCGTCCCGAAAAAAGTTTACAGCAAAAACACTATATTTGCATTCAAACATAGCATCTCTATGGCAAAGAAACCTTTCACACCGATACCACCTATGGCGGAGCTGCCTCCTGCAGAAGAGATCGACGTCAAGGAGATCCTGGACAGATACCTCTCCGGAGAGATTGACCTGATATGCGTACTGGGGCCGACAGCCTCGGGCAAGACCCGCTATGCAGTCCAGCTCGCCCGCCGGATTAACACGCTGCTGCAGGAGACCATCACAGCTTCCGGCTTTACAGCTGCAGGAGAAAAGCGTGCTACCCCCCTGGCCGCAGGGGGCGGGGCCCACAGCCCTGCTGTGGGAGGGGTTCTTTTCGATGCAGCTGCAAAGCCGGAAGCTGTCGGAGCTGAGATCATTTCTGCAGATTCGAGGCAGGTTTACAAGGGGATGGACATCGGTACAGGTAAGGATCTAGATGAGTATGAGGAGATCCCATATCACCTTATGGACATTGTGGATGCCGGTACAAAATACAACATATTCGAATACCAGCGTGATTTCGAGAAGGCGTACAAAGACATTGTGGACCGAGGAGGAATCCCCATCCTGTGCGGTGGCAGCGGCCTGTACATAGAGGCCGCCACCTGCGGATACTCCCTACCGGAAGTGCCGCCTGACCCGGAGCTCCGTGCAGAACTCGAGATGAAATCAGACGATGAGCTCATAGCCATGCTCGCATCGCTCAAGCCGCTTCACAACAGCACTGACTACGACACCCGCAAGCGTCTGATCCGCGCGCTGGAGATTGCCATATATGAGTCCGAGCACCCAGTGCAGCGTACAGCATTCCTCCCGAAGAATACATACTATATAGGAACACTGGTCTCACGCGAAGTCCGCAACGCCAAGATAGACAGACGCTTAGATGCACGCCTGGAGGAAGGTATGGTAGAAGAGATCAAAGGACTGATAGACGGAACACATCCGGCTCTGGCTCCTGAGCACAAGCCTATTCCGGCGGAAGATCTCATATACTATGGGCTCGAATATAAATTCGTGACCCTCTATCTCATAGGCGAACTCACCTTCGAAGAAATGCGCACACAGCTCGCCACCGCCATCCATCAGTTCGCCAAACGCCAGATGACATGGTTCCGTGGCATGGAACGCAAAGGCATCCGCATCCACTGGACCGAAGTGCAATAAATCCGTGACACATAAAACACTGACTATCAGCAAAATAAACTACCCAGCGTGCCGTCAGAGGGGAGCACGCTGGGTAGTTTAAGTTATTAGTAATCACCGTGATAAGTGTCACAATGATTCTATGCTTCTGGGTAGAATTTTGATGCTACGGGGAGGCCGGACGGGACCACGAAGTGGTGGTTTTCGTCTTTCCATGTGTCTTCAGCCCATTCCGGGGATATGTAGTCCCCTTCACGATCAGGCATGAATGCCAGGTATGTGATCTGGAAGCCCTGTGCCAGGTATTGCGACTCGTAGAATGTCTGGACCTCGAAGAGGGCGTCTACTGCGGCAGGACCGCATATTGACGAGAATTCGCTCTCGTACAGTCTCTCACGGTCTGCTCCATATATGTCTGTCGCCGCTGCGAGGATATGGAGACCGTTCTGCTCGGCCATGGCGCGGGAATATTCATGAAGGTAGCGGCTGTCGGTCTTCAGATGGATTATGCCGCCCGGCTTGAGGAAGTTGCGGTAGCGGGACATGAACAGAGGAGCGGTGAGACGCTTCTTCTCGCGGCCGATCTGCGGATCGGCGAATGTGATCCATATCTCCGAAACCTCACCGGGAGCAAAGAGCGACTCTATGAACTCGATGCGGGTGCGGAGGAATGCGACATTGTCAAGAGAATGCTCCTCTGCATATTTGGCGCCTTTCCAAAGACGGGCGCCCTTGATGTCCACTCCTATATAATTGCATGCAGGATTGCGCTCGGCCAGGTCTATGGTATAGTCGCCTTTTCCGCAGCCGAGCTCCAGGACTATAGGATTATCGTTTCCGAAGAAGTCCTTGCCCCATCTGCCCTTGAGAGGGTGGTCACAGTTCAAGACTTCAGATGTAGCCGGCTGGATCATACATCTGAAGGTCTCGTTCTCCTTGAATTTACGAAGCTTATCCTTTCCCATAACTATTCTGCAGGCTTGTCCTGACGCGGAGCACCGCCTTTCTTTCCACGGCCTCCGTTACGCGACTTCTTTTTCTTCTTACGCTTACGCGCCTCATCGAAACGGTTGATTGCATCATCTCCGACAGCAGTGACGAACTCCGGCGCAGCAGGAACATTGTCAGTCTTAAGTGATGCAGGCTTCTCGCCATTCCTGTTCATTCTTATGATATCCCATACATCCTCGGCATAAAGAGGATAAAGGTTTGCAAGCGACGAAGGATCGTATGAGAAATACATTATCTCACGAAGAATGTCGGTCTTCATCAGATAAGCAAGTCCATCCTCAAACTCAAGAGGGTTATGCACCTTTGGAATGCGTGTCTGCGCATCCATATATACCGCCGTCTCATAATTGAGACAACATTTGAGCTTACCGCACTGACCTGCAAGCTTCTGCGGATTAAGGGAAAGATCCTGACAACGGGCAGCAGATGTAGTTATGGACTGGAAACTTGAAATATAGTTTGAACAGCAGAGTTCACGTCCGCATACACCGAGACCTCCGATTAGGCCGGCCTCCTGACGCGCTCCGATCTGCTTCATCTCGATCCTGATGCGGAACTCCTCGGCAAACACCTTGATGAGCTGACGGAAGTCTACACGACCGTCCGCAATGTAGTAGAATATCGCCTTGGTGCCGTCACCCTGGAACTCCACGTCTCCGATCTTCATCTCAAGGCCCAGTTCTGCGGCTATCTGACGCGAGCGGATCATGGTCTCGTGCTCACGGGCAATCGCTTCCTGCCATCTCTCGATATCGAAAAGCTTTGCCTTCCTGTATATCTTCTTGAACTCGAAGGTCTCAGTGGAAATCCTCTTGCATTTCATCTGGCGACCCACTATAGGGCCCTCAAGAGTGACGATTCCAAGATCATGGCCGTTTGCAGCTTCAACAATGACAAGATCACCGGTCTTTATGCTCTGACCGGATGCATTCCTGTATATTCCCTTGCGCGTATTCTTGAAACGGACCTCGAAATAGTCCTTGAACTGCTCCTGATTCACTCCTGCAAGCCAGTCATATACCTCAAGCTTGCAACATCCCTGACGATAGTTGCAGTCGAGTTCACCATTGGCATCCCGCTCCACCACACATCCTCTGGAACAGTCATATCTTTTAGATTCTTTGATGTTGTCCATACTCTATATATTCATAAACATCCTGTTGACAAGATCGCAGAAAAGTATCTTCGAGTTGACATTCCTGTCAATCATAGCCACGACCTTCTCAATGTTTGCAACAGACCTCATGCAGAATCCCTTAGGGCATTTTGCCGCCATTTCTTCATAAAACAGGTTCTCATCCTCTGAGACACCTGATATCTGCGGCAGCTTCTGCTGGATCATAAATATCTTTCTTATGCAGACGGCTGCAAAGTTACAAAAAGCTTTCTGTTTTTCTCTGGACTCCAATGCGGCCATCATCTCTCCACACTCCAGCGCCCCGGTCAAGTCACGGGAAGTCACGGCATACAGCAGGTCCGAAAACAGATCCATGAATGTCGTAAGTTCCTCAGTGTCAGCCTCAGGCTTCAACTCAGCAACACGACGTGCCTCTTCCTTTGTCAAAGGCAATACCCTGATGCTCTGACAACGTGAAAATATGGTCTGAAGAACCTTCTCCGGAGCATGAGTGATAAAGAGGAACAGCGTTTTCTGAGGCGGCTCCTCCACCATCTTCAGCAGTCGGTTGGCGGTCTCCTGATTCATCTTCTCCGGCAGATAGAATATGACTGCCTTATATCCGTCAGACACAGACGACAGTGACAGTTTGCTGATGATGGATTTAGCTTCCGCCACTGCTATCAGACCATTCTTGCTCTCGATTCCTATGGCCTTCTGAAGATCAGCTTCAGTGAAATATGGATCCGCTATAGCCAGCTCTCTCCAATACTTCAGATACGACTCTGATGTAGGCTTGTCATCCGATGACTTGGGCCCCTTGTTTACAGGAAACACGAAATGTACATCCGGATGTATGAGTTTCGACATCTGACGGCACGAAGGACACTCTCCGCATGAATCCCCGTCGTGAGGGTTGCTGCAATTGAGATACTGCACATAAGCCAAGGCCAGGGCCAGGGCACCGCTGCCCTCATTCTCATATAAAAGCATAGCATGAGCTACCCTTCCGCTGTCCGCCATCGACACAAGGGCATCCGCAACCGAATCGTTTCCTATGACATCTGCAAACTTCATCTACAATGTCCTTTTTGCTGTAAAGTATGCAAGTTTCTCAAGCATATTCCTCTCGAACGACTCCGGAAGCACCGACAGTGCCTGCACGGCTGCCGCCACATATTCATCAAGCTTAGCTGCAGCATACCCCAGACCGTCGTTCTCCTTCACGAATGCCACGATCTGATCCCTGTATTCAGGATGCCCCGGAATATCCTTTACAAGTCCTCTGATGAGGTCTTCCTGCTCCGGAGCATTTGCCATCGCCCCGAGAAGCGGCATGGTAATCTTCTGCTCGAGGATGTCCACTCCGAGAGGCTTGCCGACCGACTCAGTTCCCGAATAGTCCAGCAGGTCATCCTTGATCTGGAATGCGATTCCAAGGGCCACTGCATATGACCTCATGGCCTCTACGGCCTCCTGTGGCGCATTCACAGACAACGCCGCCGACACGCATGAAGCCTCGAACAGAGACGCTGTCTTGCTGTATATTATCCTGAGGTAGTCCTTCTCGCAGGTATCGCCGCTCTGCGCCTTCTGCAGCTGAAGCAGCTCGCCTTCCGCAAGATCGCTAAGGGTCTTTGAGAATATCCTCACCACTCTCGAATCTGAATCCTTGTCTCCGAGAATCTGCTCCATTGCCTTCACCAGCCAATAGTCGCCAAGCAGCACCGACACGGTCGGCCCCATCAGTGACCTGATGGTCGGCACTCCCCTGCGCTGGTCGCTGTCATCCGCCACATCGTCGTGCAGGAGCGTAGCGTTGTGCAGGAGCTCGGCAGCGCAGGCGTAGCGCACTGTCGCCTCGGACGCCTTCGCGTCAGCGGCGCAGGCACGCGCAGCCAGCAGAGCCAGCATCGGGCGCAGCTGTTTGCCGGAATGTGACAGGATGGACTTGTTCGTCTGGTTGAGCAGGTCTATGTCACTCTCCAGCGAACTCACCAGAAGTTCCTGTACTGCGGTCCAGTCTGCACCGAGATATTCCCTTACCTTTGCTATATCCATATAATTCTAGTCTTTGAGCATGTCCAGAAGCTCGTCAGGAGTATGCGCGAAACGGATGCGCGCCATAGTCTCCTCACTCAGCATGCCTGTCTCCACATAATGTTGGAGAAGAGCCTTCAACGGCTCGTAAAATCCTTCGTAGTCGAGCACCAGGATCTTGCCGAAATATTGTTTCAGATGTATCAGGGCGAAGGTCTCTATGAGTTCGTCAAGCGTGCCGATGCCGCCGGGAAGAGCCACGACAGCGCTTGTATCCTTGCGAAGAAGCACCTTGCGCTCAGACATCGTGTCTGTCCAGATGACCTCCGAGAGATCCGGATATACATACTCCTCCATAAACCTCGGAATGACTCCAAGATGATATCCTCCGCACCTGTGAAGCTCATCAGAAATCACTCCCATGGTGCCTTTGATTGTACCTCCCGTGACAATGCCATAACCACGCGAAGCCGCCTTGCGGACAAATTCGCGTGCCACCACATTGTATTTCTCGTCAATCCTGAAACTCGCCGAACAGAAAACCGCTATCTTCTCCATCGTCTCATTTCATTAGAACAATAGAGCCAGAGACAGGGTCACTCCTCCAAAGTTCTTTCCGCTGGTGACAGAATCTTTCGCATTATTGATGAAATCACCGAATCCAGCGTGATTACCTTCTGTATCAAAAAGATTTCCGAAGTTCCAGTTATACCTGCAGACAAGCTGAAGCTTCCATACCTCAAGACCAGCTCCGAGGCCTAGACCATACTCGACACGATTGATACCTTCCCACTTGTTCTTCGCATCTTCGGAAACTGCCGCAACGGCAGGGCCGGTAACTTCATTATTAAGGGCATAGCCGAAGAAAGGTGTCACATCAAGGAAAGGACGGAACATGAGGAGATCAGGACCCCACTGAAGGGACACCGGAACCTCAAGATACCCCATCTTGTAATTAAAGGTCGACACGTCAGCTATAGCATCCTCCACAAGGGAGCTTTTCATATGGTAAAGAACGGACGGCTGAATTGCAAATCCCACAGGGAGATGGAATTTGTAGGTAATACCGGCATGGTATCCTGTAGCAAGCTTCGGACTCACCTCCTTGATGCCTGTAAAGCTGGCACCTGCAATAATACCGAAATCTCCAGCCTTAAGGGTATGCGAACCCCAAAAAGTCATTACGCAGAGCGCAATGACTGAAATTAGTCGTTTCATATATTCAAGATTTATAAAAGAGCGTTGATCTTAGCTGCAAACTGCTCCTTTGTAGCTGCTCCGACATGTCTGTCAACAAGCTCTCCACCCTTGAAGAAAAGGAGTGTAGGGATGCTTCTGATGCCATATTCCATAGGTGCATCGTCGCACTCGTCCACGTTGCACTTGCAGATGAGGACCTTGCCCTCGTACTCTGTTGCGAGCTCGTCAATTATAGGAGCGATTGCCTTGCAAGGGCCGCACCATGTTGCCCAGAAATCCACCACTACAGGCAGACCGCTATTGAGAACCTCCGCGAAATTCGCGTCATTTACTGCTTTTGCCATAATATCAAAAATTAAAATCCAATCACAAATGTAATGTTTGTGATTGGATTAAGCAATAATGAGGCCCGAATTTCGGACCTCATCATATTAATAATACTTCTCTACATTCCATGCGAATGCCCTGATTCCCAGGTCAGGAGTCTCCTCGTCCATCTCCTTGAGCTTTGCAAGGATATCGTCCACCTTTTCGTCCGGAACGAATGTGAGGATGGCATTGTTCATTGTCGGCCAGGCGTGGTTGCCCAGATGCGGCTCACCTGTGTAGCCGCCGCGGCCGGCGATGTCCTGCCACATTGTGAAGCCGCGGCAGCCCATCTGCTCGATGGCGTCGGCGATCTCCATGTTGTAGGCCTGGTCGTATGCTATAAAGATACCTTTCATATTTTTCCTTTTAAATTTTATAGATCCTCACGTCGACCTTCGGTCTCCTCAGGATGACAGAGAATCATTCCACTATGCCTATGCGGCCTTCTTTGCTGCCTTGCGGGCTGCGCGGCGCTCCTGCCATGATGCCATTGAGGCATATACGGTAGGGATGATGACGAGGGTCACGAGGGTCGATATCGACAGACCCCATGCCACTACCATACCGAGCGAACGCCACATTTCAGAACCCTCTCCCTGTCCGATCGCCATAGGGACCATACCGAGCACTGTGGTGAGGGTGGTCATGAGGATAGGACGGAGACGAGACTTGGCTGCGATCACAGAAGCCTCGGCAACGCTCTTGCCACGCTCACGCATGAGGATGGTGTAGTCGATGAGCACGATACCGTTCTTAACCACGATACCCATCAGGATGAGGATACCGATCATACCCATTGTTCCCAGAGGGGTTCCTGTAACCCAGAGTCCGAGGAGCACTCCGACGAATGCGAACGGAATCGAGAACATGATCACGAAAGGACTCATGAACGACTCGAACTGCGATGCCATCACGATATACACCAGGATGATGATCATTGCAAGGAGCATGATGAGGTCTCCGAACATCTCCTGCTGGTCCTCATACGATCCGCCGATCTCCACAGAAAGCTCCGCAGGAATGTCTGTATCGGCAAGGATCGCATCCGTAGCGGCCACGGCGTCCGAGAGAGCCACGCCGTTGGCAACGACACCTGACACTGTGATCAGACGCTCACGGTTCTTTCTCTGGATCGAAGGAGGAGTAAGGGTCTCGATCACTGTTCCGAGGTCCTTGATCCTGACACCCTGTCCCCTGTTGTTATAGATCATGATATTCTCGATGTCCTCGATGCTTGTACGGAACTCCGGAGCATAGCGTACGCGGATGTCGTACTCGTCACCGTCCTCACGGTAGAAGGACATTGTCGATCCGTTCATCGCAGCGCTGAGGAACGAAGCTGCAGTCGTACTGTTCAGTCCGTTCACAGCAAGCTTCTCGCGGTCGAAATCCACCTGATACTCAGGAGTATACTCGTCGCGGCTGAGGAGCACCTGTGCAAACTCGCTGCCCTGCAGCAGCTTGCCCTGGATTTCCTTGGCAACGCGGTCTGTGGTCTCGAAGTCATATCCATAGATCTCGATGTCCACTGTAGAGGCGCCACCCATTCCGCCGCCACCTTCAGTCACCCTGATCTTCTTGAATTCTGGGTAGTCTGCAAGGATGCCGCGGATGACATCAGCGATCTCGGCTGTAGAGCGCTCACGGTCTTCCATACTTCCCACATTGATGTTGTATGAAACCACGTGAGTACCGTTGTTCTGCATTGACGCAAATGCATTGTCTGTGTCTGCCTGTCCGAGAGCGAAAGAGCAGTTGACGATCTCAGGAACCGCTGCGACGAACTTGCCATGAAGCTCGTGAGCAAGGTCTCTTGTCACACTCTGGCCAGTACCTGCAGGAAGCTCGAGCTGAAGGGTGATACGTCCGTCGTCAGACTTTGGCATGAACTCGGTCTTGATTCTCGGGCCTATGAAGCCGACTGTTCCGACAAATACCACGAGCGAGATGATCACTACGACAGTCCTGTGGCCGATGCACCAGTTGATGAGCTTTCCGTATCCACGTGAAACAAGGTCGATGAACTTGTTGAAGTTTCCGAAGATAAGATCGTGAATCTTTCCATGCTTAGGCTTGAAGCGCAGGAACTGCGAGCAGAGCATAGGGATGAGCGTAAGCGCACCGATAGTTGACACGATCATGATGATGCTGGTGATCCATCCGAGCTGCTTGAACATGAGACCTGCCATACCCTTGATCATGGTCAGAGGGAGGAACACGGCAAGCATAGTCAATGTAGACGCGATTACCGAGATACCCACCTCCTGGGTAGCATGCACCGCCGCCTCCTTTGGCTTCGCACCTCTCTCCAGATGTGTCGAGATGTTCTCCAGCACCACGATGGCGTCGTCCACGACCATACCGATGGCGATCGAGAGAGCCGACATCGACACGATGTTGAGGGTATTTCCTGTCGCCCACAGATACATCAGGGATGCAAGCAGGGAGATTGGAATCGCAAGTACGATGATGAATGTCGCACGCCATCTTCCGAGGAAGAGGTAAACGACGAGCATCACGATGAGGAAGGTAACGAGAATGGTCTCCTTCAATGAGTTCAGGGTGTTGAGGATGTTCTCGGAGCCGTCCACCACTGTCTTGATCTGGATGTCTGAAGGAAGGTTTTTCTCGATGCTCTTCATAGCCTTCTTCACACCCTTGATAACGTTCACGGTATTGGCGTCAGCCTGCTTCTGGATCACGATCTGAGCACCCTGGATGCCGTTTACATATGCCTCCTGATATCTCTCCTCAACGCCGTCGACAACGCGCGCAACGTCACGGAGATAGATTGTCCTTCCATTTGAATATCCGACAACGATGTCAAGCATCTGGTCTGCCGAAGTGAACTCCTTCTCAACGCGGAGTGAATATGCATTGGATCCGATGTCGATGGATCCTGAAGGCACGTTCCTGTTCTCTGATGCTATGACCTGAGAGATGCCTGCAACCGTGAGGCCATATGCCTCGAGCTTGTTAGGGTCGCAATATACCTGGATCTCACGCTGAGGCGCACCGGCGATGGACACCGTACCCACGCCTGAAACTCGTGCGAGAGGAGTCGCAACCTTGTCGTCAAGGATCTTCTCGAGGGCCTGGAGGCTCTCGTCAGCTGTCGCCGCCATGATCATGATAGGCATGTCGTCTGCGCTGAACTTGAAGATGATAGGAAGCGACGCTCCGTCAGGAAGCACCGAGTTCACCA
>SUYV01000035.1 GCA_015060255.1 Bacteroidales bacterium
AAAGGGCAAAGCTCTACCATCAGATAGACTCTATCAGCTATGCAGCATCAGACTACTTCATTCCTAACGAATATGACAAGCTGATGTCGATAATCGGAGCGCAGGGTACAAATGCATATACCTCAACTGACATGACCGTCTATGTGGAGGACATTCCTTCAAACCAGATCGAAAACTGGGCGCGCATCGAGGCTGACCGCTTCATGAATCCTGTAATCCGCGGATTCCACACAGAGCTCGAAACCGTATACGAGGAGAAGAACATGTCGCTCACACGCGACTTCCGCAAGGCTCTCGAGACTATGGACGGAATGCTTTTCCCGGACCATCCGTACGGCACCCAGACTGTTCTCGGAACACAGGAACACCTGAAGAATCCTTCAATCACAAACATCAAGAACTACCACAAGACCTATTATGTACCTAACAATATGGCGATCTGTCTGAGCGGTGACTTCGACCCTGACGAAATGCTTGCCATCATTGAAAAGTACTTCGGTCAGATGGAGCCTAACAAGGATCTCCCTGAACTCAAGTTCGAGACCGCCAGCGTAATCGAGTCGCCTATGTCCAAGGATGTTTACGGACTTGATGCTGAGAACATTATGATAGGATGGAAGTATCCGGGAGCCGGTACACATGAAGCTATGGTCGCAGATGTCGTTTCATATATCCTCTCAAACGGCTCTGCAGGTCTTATCGACCTCAACCTCAACCAGCAGCAGAAGGTTCTCGGAGCACAGGCAATGTCTTACACACGTCCTGATGCAGGCGAATTCATCATCATGGCCAATCCAAAGCACGGTCAGAGTCTTGATGAGGTCAAGGATCTGATTCTGGCTGAAATCGCGAAGCTTCGCAGCGGTGATTTCGACGAGAGCCTGCTCACCGGCACCATCAACAATCTCAAGCTCCAGATGATGAATCTGATGGAGGAAAACTCAGACAGAGCCGACTTGTATGTACAGTCATTCATCAACGGAACCGACTGGGCGGACGAAGTGAAGAGGATTGACAATCTCGGCAAGATAAGCAAGCAGGATGTCATCGAGTGGGCTTGCAAGTATCTGGCTGACAACAATTATGCTGTGATATACAAGCGTCAGGGCGAGGACAGGACAGTCCAGAAGGTGTCTGCTCCGAAAATCACCCCTATCAAGTCAAACAGAGATGCTCAGAGCGCCTTCCTGGCAGAGATTCAGGCTGTAGAGGTCGAGCCTATTGAGCCTGTTTATGCCGACTTTGAGAAGGATATGAGCATATTCAATGTAAAGGGAGTGGATGTTCTTTATGCTCAGAACAAGATAAATGATGTGACAGGAATCACAATCGAGTATAATACAGGGACTGAATCTGATCCGGCTCTGAATCTTGCATTCGACTACCTCAGCTATCTTGGAACGCCGACCAGAAGTGCAGAGGAGATTGCACAGCAGATGTATCAGCTCGCCTGCAACTTCGGTCTGAGTTCTGGCAGCAACCGCACATTCATCTCGATCTATGGACTTTCTGAGAATATGCCTGAGGCGATGGCGATTGTGGAGGATCTGGCTTACAATGCCGTTCCGGACGAAGCGATCCTTGCCAACCTCAAGGCTGATATGTTCAAGTCAAGGGCAGATGCAAAACTTAATCAGGGGGCATGTTTCGGACAGCTCCAGCAGTATGTGCTATACGGACCTGAGTTCATAAAGAAGACTACGTTGACTGACAAGCAAATACAGTCCATCACCTCTGAAGAACTCCTTGCAAAGGTCCGTGAACTTCTCGGATGCCAGCATGAAATACGCTATTCCGGCCCTGCATCAGAGAAGGAAGTCGCAAAGCTCATCGAAGAGAATCATATCATCGCAGAGAATCTCAAGCCTCTCGAAAAGGCATATACAAGGTATCTTCCTGTAGACGCAAGCAAGGTATATCTCGTACAATATGATGCAAAGCAGATATATTACATGCAGTTCTCCAACAGAGGAGAAACGCTTGATCTTAAGGCAGATCCGTACGTTGCGCTCTACAATGAGTATTTCGGCGGTGGAATGAACGCCATCGTCTTCCAGGAGATGCGTGAGGCGCGTGGTCTTGCATACTCTTCAAGTGCAAGACTCTATCAGCCTACTCACAAGGATGATTCATATATGTATTATGCTTTCATTGCGACGCAGAACGACAAGATGAAGACTGCAATCGAGGCATTCGACGAGATCATCAACCAGATGCCTGAGTCCGAGACTGCATTCAGTATTGCCAAGGAGGCGCTCATCAGCAGCATCAGGACAGACAGGACTACAAGCAGGAACATCATCGGCAGATATGTGACGGCTCGAGAGCTTGGCACCACTGAGCCGAGAAACAAGCAGATTTTCGAAGTCGCACAGAATCTCACTCTTGAGGATGTGAAGGCAGCTCAGGAACAGTGGGTGAAGGACCGCACATATGTCTACGGTATCCTCGGAGACATCAAGGACCTTGACACAGACTACCTCAAGACCCTCGGTCCAGTCCAGACCCTCACTCTCACAGATATCTTCGGATATTAGTAAAACACATAAGACATCCCCGTCAGCAGTATTGCGAGCCAATGCCCTCCGATACAACTGACGGGGATGTCTTATTATATTATTATTCCGCTTTTCGTATATATTTCAAAAGCAGCAGGTGGGCCGGTTCGGCCATGTCTCCGTGGTCGAAACCGTCGACTTCGTAGAAGGTCACGTTCTTGTGACCGTTGAGGCGGAGCATTCTTACGAAGTATGCGTTCTCCTCATAGCGGCCGAAGAGCTCCAGCTCCCTGTCTCCCGAAATCACAAGCATAGGAGCAGCATTTCCACGTACATGGTATAGCGGAGCGAGGTGGTCAATGGTAGGAGTCAGGTCACCCAGACCCTGCTTGCGTCTCTGCGCAAAATGAGTGATCACCTGACCGCTGTATGGTACCAGCGCCTTTATCTGAGTATCGGGATCTATGTCATATTTTGCCAGGTATTCCTTATTGAGGCCGAGCATGTTTACTATATATCCTCCCGCAGAATGACCTGCAAGATAGATTTTTGACAGATCGCCGCCATATGCCTCGATATTCTCCAGCACCCACGCAACTGAGGCCGCAGCATCATCAAGAGTCTCAGGTATAGTGACCTCAGTCACGAAACGATATCCGACGCCTACGACCACCGCCCCATCACGGAGAAGGGTTTCAGGAATATGCCTCCATCCGCTGGTGAGTCCTCCTCCATGGAACCATACTATCACAGGACGTCCTTCCGCTCCCTTTTCGTATGCGACATCAAGCCTGCACATCTTTTCTGTGTATGCATCAGGTTTTCCTTTATAAAGGATTTCCTTGTCATATTCATAGTTGCGGGCAAAGGCAGAAAGGGAAATCAAGACTGCCGCAAAAAGTAAAGCTATTCTTTTCATGACTACTTGATCTTAGATACCTTTGATGGCTTCTTCACTGCCTTATGCGCAGCCTTCTGAGCAGTCTTGCACTCCTTTGCAGTCATTCCTTCCGGACAATATGTGTTACCGACAGGATTGACACCCAGCACAGCCTCAAGCCACGTGCAAGCCGCAACATATCGTCCTGCAGGACGGCTCAGGTGGAAGCCGTCTCTTGTCATATCCGTTCCGAGGATAGAAGTCCTGGCATTCTGGATGGCTGTTCCACAAGGGATTATAAGTTCGATTCCCACTTTCTCAGTCTCTTGATTCACAGTAGAAATTATGGCATTGTACATCTTCATCTGATCTCTGCCATAATTTGCATAGCCTCCGTGAGAAGAATCAGGAGAGTATGCCCAGGTCTGGTGGAACATGATCACAGCATCTTCCGGCACCCTTTCACGAATAAAGTTCACCAGCTCCGGAAGCAGCACATATGTTTCAGGAAGACCGGAATAGTGGCTTGCCTGCTGAACACTGACATAATCCCAGTCCTCCTCTGCAAGGACCTTCTCCAGTGTATATCCATATGCTTCAGTCATCTTGCCGGACGGATCGATCTTGCGATATCTGTAATCGGCAATATTTCCTCTGAGATTATTGACATGTCTCTCTATAGAGCATCCTCCAATATACATGTTGCATATCACCGCATCAAGGCCTTCTGCCCTTACGAGGCCGGAGAAGTGCTCCTCCAGTGCATCTTCCGAGAAGCTGTTTCCAATTGCAAGGATCTTTACAGGCTCTGCAGCCCAAGAGCAGATTGCCGAAACGAGCAATATGCTGAGAATCATTAAAGTACGTTTCATAATTCAGTGTTTATCTGGTTATTTCTTTGATGGCAGGAGATAAAGGTCGCCAAGCGGGATGAGGACCATGAAGTCAAGGAATACAAGCATCATCACAGCTCCGAGCGCACCGATGGTGAGAGCCATCGCAAGCGCGAAGAAGAATGAGAATGCGTGGAGGAGTATCAGCGCTATCGCCACAGGGAGCCATATCCTGAGTGATGTGAGATGGTACAGGATCATTGCAAACGTTGCGAATGCAAGCGGAATGAGGAACATGAGGTTCTCACCCAATGCGAGCACCAGCGCAAGGCTGAGCACAAACATGAGTGCCAAAGCTCCATAAAGATACTGATATGCATAATGCGAAGCTGCATTCACCGAAGCGCTTGAACGCATGGAACCCGAAGCAGCACGGACCGCCTTCTTTCTGCCTGCAAGATAAACGAGCACGCAGCAGATGAAGAGAAGCGCTACCGATGCTATCATGGCCGCATTGTCAAACTGAACGCCCTGCACAATGCCGAAAAGCTTGAACTTGGCTCCTGCAATGGCTGCGCATATATATGCAATGCCCTCACCGAGGAGAAGCACTCCAAGCGCGACACCAAGAATCACGACAGACACCTTGAATACGCCCTTTGCGGCCTTGATTCTTCCGCGTACACTCTCAAGTCCGAAGACAATGAGGAACAGCAGGAAGATGATGATGTTGATGACAAGATATACCGTCTTGCTTACATTCAGAAGTCCGAGAGCAGGAACTGTAAAGTTGACGGTATCCCTCTCCGCCCTGAAATAATCCTTGTCGGAATATTCTGCATTGGTGAGATATTCCATGGTTACAGGAAGGACCTGCGCTCCATAATGCTGAATGGATTTCGCGCTTACATTCTCAAAGCAGTCTTTGTCGGTATGATAGTGATTCACATCAGTGATAGTCGAGAAATTCAGGCCAGGGATCGCATCCTTGACGATCGTGAAGTCCGTAAAGTTCGGCATGAATGTATATACCACCGTGGTGAGAGAGTATGTATACTTGTAATCCGCCGCCTTCGCATACAGATCCATGACCTTCTCATTTCCAGGACATGTCTCGAACAGAAGGGCCGGGCCCCAAGGACCGCGTGCCTCTATGTTGATCATAAGACCGACATTGTCAAACACTTCCCTGTTATTCTCCCAGATGGCTGTCATGCCCATCATTCCGACCTCTTCTGCGTCGGTGAAGAGCACCTTCACGCCCTGCTTCCAGTCTGGGCGCTGCTTCAGAGCCTGCGAAACGGTCTCGAGAATGACTCCAACACCATAGCCGTCATCTGCCGCACCATATGACCATACTGTATCCTGCTTCGGCATAGGCTGCGAATATCTTGAGTCATAATGGGCTACGAGCATCAGATATGAAGCATCTTCCGCATTCTTCTCCGGAGCGAACTCAGCCAAAATGTTGACTGCATCGAATGTATACACGACATGCTTGTTCTTCGGTCCTACGAGAGAATCATACTGATAAAGCTTCACTGTATCGGCTCCGAGACCATGAAGTCTGCCGACAAGGTATTCACGCACCTTGGCGCGCTCCTGCGGATGCGCCACAGAGTGATGCTCCTTTGATATAACTTCAATATCCTCAACAACTCGCGCTGCTGAAAAGCCTTCGGCATCTGCAGGCTGAGCCTTCGGAAGTGTGAACATTCCATAGGCAAGAAGCGCTGCTGCAACAACGGCAACAGCCAGAATGACAGGTCTGATCTTATTCATATCACATTTGGTTTTAATACATTCAAATGAGTATAATTTGTCAAAAGTAAGCATTTTTAACGAGAATACTGACTATATTTGCTCCAGATATGGAAGAAAACGAAAAATATATGAGGGAGGCCCTGCGTGAGGCAGGGTTTGCCGCTGCAGAGGACGAAGTGCCTATCGGGGCTGTGATAGTATGCAGGGGAAGGATCATCGGCAAGGGTCACAACATGACAGAAAAGCTATGCGACCCGACTGCTCATGCAGAGATGATAGCCATCACGGCAGCCACAGAGGCCATGGGTGGCAAGTATCTGAATGACTGCGCATTATATGTAACCGTAGAGCCATGCCCTATGTGTGCCGGAGCTCTTGCATGGTCACAGATAGGCAAGGTGGTATATGGAGCATCAGACCCCAAGAGAGGTTTCTCCATGTTCTCCCCTTCTCTCATGCATCCAAAGACAGAAGTCGTTTCCGGAGTCCTTGCTGACGAGTGCGGAAACATGGTCACTGAATTCTTCAGAAACAAGAGGCAATAATGGAGTGGCTTGAAGGATTGGGGCTCTTCGGCCTCTTTATCGGCACATTTCTGGCCGCAACGATCTTCCCGTTCAGCTCGGACGCCCTGTACCTTGCAATACTTGCAGCCACGGCCAACCCCGTCGGATGTCTTCTGGTCGGCACATTGGGAAACTGGCTGGGCAGCGTCGCAACATACTGGATCGGCTGGATCGGAAAATGGGAATGGATAGAGAAATGGTTCAAGGTAAAACCGGAAACCCTCCAGAAACAGAAAGAAAAGATCGACAAGTGGGGCGTATGGCTCGCCCTGACAGCATGGATCCCGTTCATCGGCGATGTCATAGCCATAGCATTAGGATTCTACAAGACCCGTCCCGGGTGGACAATGGTCCTGCTGCTCATAGGCAAATTCGCCCGCTTCCTCGTCTGGAACCTGATCTACGGACTGTTCTGACGACACATCTCATCCGGTCGCACATAAAAAAGCCGGTCTCATAGACCGGCTCATCGCTCAGGTTGAACTACCAGGATTCGAACCTGGACAGACAGAACCAAAATCTGTAGTGCTACCATTACACCATAGTTCAATTCCGGCTGCAAAGATACTACATTTTTATATTTTTGCAACCATCATTCACTAGAGCCCAAGCTTCTTGAAGAAATCGTTACCCTTGTCGTCCACGAGGATGAATGCAGGGAAGTCTTCTACGTGAATCTTCCAGATCGCCTCCATACCGAGCTCAGGGTATTCTACACACTCGATGCTCTTGATGTTGTTCTGCGCAAGGATTGCAGCAGGGCCTCCGATAGAGCCGAGGTAGAATCCGCCGTACTTCTGGCAGGCATCAGTCACCTGCTGGCTTCTGTTGCCCTTCGCAAGCATGATCATGCTTCCGCCGTGACTCTGGAACAGGTCAACATATGAGTCCATACGTCCTGCTGTTGTAGGGCCCATAGAGCCGCAAGGCATTCCTGCAGGAGTCTTTGCAGGGCCGGCATAATAGATAGGGTGATCCTTGAGGTACTGAGGCATCTCCTCTCCCCTGTCAAGGCGCTCCTTGATCTTCGCGTGAGCGATGTCGCGGCCTACGATGATTGTTCCGTTAAGGCTCAGACGTGTCGATACAGGATACTTGGTGAGCTCCTTGAGGATGTCAGCCATAGGCTGGTCAAGGTTGATCTTCACAGCCTCGCCCTCGCCTGCCTGACGGAGCTCCTCAGGGATGAGGCGTGCAGGATTGTCGTCGAGCTTCTCGATCCAGATACCGTCCTTGTTGATCTTCGCCTTGATGTTGCGGTCTGCAGAGCAGCTTACGCCGAGACCTACAGGGCAGCTTGCGCCGTGGCGTGGAAGACGGATGATGCGCACATCGTGTGCGAAGTACTTTCCGCCAAACTGCGCGCCGAGGCCGATCTTGTGAGCCTCCTCGAGGACGAGCTTCTCAAGCTCTACATCGCGGAATGCGCGTCCTGTCTCGTCACCTGTCGTAGGGAGTTCGTCATAGAACTTGGTTGAAGCGAGCTTCACTGTGAGGAGATTCTTCTCAGCAGAAGTACCGCCGATCACGAATGCAACGTGATATGGAGGGCACGCCGCTGTTCCAAGGGTCTTCATCTTTGCAACGAGGAACGGAACGAGAGTCTGCGGATTGAGGATCGCCTTTGTCTCCTGATAGAGATATGTCTTGTTTGCCGATCCACCGCCCTTTGTCACGCAAAGGAAGTGATATTCAGCGCCATGAGTAGCCTCGATGTCGATCTGTGCAGGGAGGTTGCACTTTGTATTGACCTCTTCATACATTGTGAGAGGAGCATTCTGCGAATAACGGAGGTTCTCCTCAGTGTAAGTCTTGTATACTCCGAGAGAGAGAGCCTCTTCGTCGCAATAACCTGTCCACACCTGCTGGCCCTTCTCGCCATGGATGATGGCAGTACCGGTGTCCTGGCAGAACGGAAGCTTGCCCTTGCAGGCAACCTCTGCATTGCGAAGGAACGTCAGCGCGACATACTTGTCATTCTCGGAAGCCTCAGGATCATGAAGGATCTTGGCAACCATCTCGTTATGTTCAGGACGAAGCATGAATGAAACATCACGGAAAGCCGTATTGGCCATCACAGTGAGACCTTCCTTCTCGATCTTCAGGATCTCATGACCCTCGAAATCGCCTGTACTCACATACTGCTCCGAACCCGGAATCTTGTAGTATTCAGTCTTGTCCTCGCCAAGCTGAAACATAGGTGCATACTTGAAATCAGCCATTTTGTATAGTGTTAGTTTGTATTTCAATCCGTCATCTCGAGAAATCTCAAGACATCATGCAAATATAACAAATATCCCGGACCACATCCACAAAAACGCCCCTTTTCATGGACGACAAGTTCATTTTTCCGTTCCCGTCCACGAAAACCGCCGTTTTCATGGACGGGAAATGAAAATCCAAAGTTACTTAACAGGGGGCAGCTAAACTACGTCAAGGCTATTAGATAAATTAGAATTTAGTTAACTATCTCATCCAACCTTCAACACGGTACACTTTCTCATAAAGTTTCTGTTCCTGTTGAGTGTCGGCATTTCTATGCCATACTTCAATTCTAGCGGCGTAGTAATCTCCCCATTCACCTTCGAATATTGTGAATTTCTGCTTGCTTACCAATTGCGTAAATGAAGTTGAACGTTCTATTGAAACCTTGCTCGCTTCAAGTATTCTTTCCTCAGACAATGGTAAATTTTCTGTTACCTCGTAACATTTCAGGTATATTTCTCCTGCGGGTAATGCACCATAGTAAAAATCATATAAGTATATACCACCTTGGTAATCATTCTGAATTTGTAGATAAGAGTCAGTGTTAAGACTATCTGCACTTTCCATTTGTTGGGATTCCTTATCATACGGAATGCTGTAATCTTGCCCCTCAGGAATCGGGTGATTCTTTCCGAAGTCATCTGTCAATGGACCATATAATGCCATAATTGCAGAGATGAATGTAAAAGCAGTTATGATTATCGCAGAACTTATAAATGACAATATACTTTCACGCCATTTTTTATTCCTGATAAGAAACACCCACGATATTACTATGCCAACACAGAGCAATAGCATTATTCCGAGTACGATAGTTAGTAAGATGTCATACGATGTTAAGATCAGTAAGTCAAAAATGACAGCGAATGTGAGAAGTGCGACTATTAAAGCCCACCAATATTTTAACATAATTTTCTTCATGCTCAAATTAGAATTCATAAGATAATCAAATCACCATCAACAAAGCCGAGTCCGATACCCTGTTGACTGCGCAATAATGAAGCGTGCTTTCCATTCTTCAAATATGTCTCTAAATGAGATCTAACCGATGAGAGTACTTTTTCCCACGATTCCTTACTCTTCCATTTCAATGGATTATCTCGAGTGTCAAAGACTTCATTGCAAGCCCAATCGCTGTTATCTTTGTCAAAAGATGAAGTTCCAACAAGTTCGACAGACCAGTGACCATTGTCATCATCATAGAGATTGAAGCAAAGTGCCACAACATCTTTTGGTAGTTCAGCAGTCAACGAGCTATCCACCCATTTTTCAAACTCCTTATACGACAAGTCTGAGCTAGCGAAAAAATTAAATATTCCCATTATAAGAGTAATTAACATATAAATCCCGATTTAGCGGTGTAAATATATGAAACATATCGCAGAAAACAATCCATTGTATCACACTCTGGCACACTCAGATCCTAACTATGTATGAAATTTAAATGAGCAGATCATGATACCTGAAGGACACACTATAGAAGACATCAAGAAGAGAGAGCAGATAATCAGAGTCTTTTATCGTAAGTAGAATGAAAAAAGCATCTCAAACGAGATGCTTAAATTTTGCCCCTATGCGTGGAGAAGGTGTATCAAAATGGGGATTTCATCTTTGAAATCTGCCATTTTGTATAGTGTTAGTTTGTATTTTCATCTACATCGTACAAATATAGCAAATTAAACAATTCCCGTCCACGAAAACGCCCTATTTCATGGACAGCAGACTCATTTTTCCGTTCTCATCCACGAAAACCGCCGTTTTCATGGACGGGAAATGAAAATCTAAAATGTGTTTATCCCTTACGCCATAAAGCAATTCTTATGTTGTCTTCATAATGATATGGATAGTACTCTAATACCATTGTCGGTGTTTCCCATGATTTCATTATGCAATTGCGTGGTTTATGTATTGTTCGATGAGCCTCGCATCCCATAACATTCTTTATTGTATCTGAAATAGATTCAAACAACTCTTCCGGCATCTTCTTGTACACATCATTCAAATAAAAATCCACGAAGCAAGCCATGACTGTCTCATTATCGTCTGATATCCAGTAAGAGCGTTCGCATACTAGGGAACTATCCACTTGCTGGATGAACCGTCTGCGTATACTCCTGTCTTTAACTGAATCTGGTATATAGCCATTTTGTATAAGAGAATTAACCTCTCTACTTCCTGTTTTACTTTCAATATCATAAACCGTATGGAACGATAGGGTATCCCACCTGTCCCTGATATGATTCATTACCATTTTAAAATGATCGTTTCCGCTGAATGTCAAAGTATCCGGATTGTAGTACAAATGCAGTTGATGCACAGAGTAATCCTCAATGTTTATAAGTCCCATTTCAGATTTTCCTTTACGATATGTCAATTGTACTCCCGATTCAGGGAGATTACGTGATTTCATATTTGTACTATTATCTACAAACTCAAACTTTTCATTGAAGTTAAATACTTCTTTAAGCTGCGACCCGGTTAAACTGGTAATAAACGTCCTGTCTTTGGAATTAACTACAGAATAAAGAGTAGTATCTATAGAGAAAGAAGTGATAAGTTCAACAGAATCTACGCTAAGCAATGTATCCGGAAGCATAGATGCTTGGAATCCGTTGCATATTATATTTACACTGAGTCGTACCGAGGTTGAATTTCTATATTCCGTGTCATTCAGCGTATTTTCATATCTAAGATCTGAATTGCATAATAGACCCTGCCTAGGGTTTTGCAGGGTCGTAATTGCTTTCTTGCCTGTCAAATAGAAAACACTGTCAATTCGATTAATCTTCTCAGGAAGCATCGGATAGATATACTGCTTATCAGAATGCCTGTCTATAAACCATGTGAAAACTCCAAATTCTCCTCCGTTTCTGACAGCAACTTGCCAATCCTGATCTTCATATACTATATCAGGTAAATATTCGACCGGAATCCATTCAGCCACAGCATCGTCCCAATAACTGGCCTCGAATGACTGATCCTTCCAGAATAAGGTATCCGACCTGACAAAAAAATCGTACCATTGAAGATGCTCGTCTGGCGAAGGCAATTGAAGAATTGTAGTATTATTGCCGGATATTTTAAGCATAAACGTCTCACCACCCCAGTCATACATGCCAGGGTATGCACCACTTTTGGCGAGTAAACAATAATAACTGTCATTATATTTTGCAGCATGTCCAATTGAAAGACGTGATAATGGATAAGCATATGTGTCAAGGCATAAGGTGTCGTAACTTGCAACAAACTCCAGTGATTCAAACCTTTGCACATGATAACATGAACTGGCGACATATACTGAAATTGCATATATGAAGATGCGTATATTTAATATTGGTTTCATTAAGTTACTGAAAATGACATTAAACTGATGCTTATAAAATAAGATCTGGCCGTTGAGATACTATCATCTAACAAAGTAATAGAATTCTCATGCATAAAATCCCGATTTATCTGTGTAAATATATGAAACATTTCACAGAAAACAATCCATTGTATCGCGCTCTGGCACATACACATATTAATTTTGCCTGAAACTAATATGAACCTATTATGATACCTGAAGGGCACACAATTGAAGACATCAAGAAGAGAGAACAAATCATCAGAGACTTTTATCGAGAGTGGAAAGAGAAGAATCCTTCGCAGAGGAAGTATAACCTTTCACTTAAGGAGTACATCAACATCAGAATGGTTTCAATTGTCGAGACCAGTGAACACGCCGCTAAAAGTTACCTTTCAACTCTTGCAGTATTACAATTGGATTCTATTTTGACCGGAGCTAGAAAAGTATCTGTCAAGAAGCCGAAACCCGGAAATGCAAATCAGAAACCATTCGAGCGTATTATGATCATGGAGTATGAACTGACGGGAATTGGTAAGATCAAGATGACGGTGGGCGTGAGAAGACGAACTCTGGAGAAAGTCCAATACTGTATTACTGCAATATCGAGTGAGTAAAATATAAAAAGCATCTCGTGTGAGATGCTTAACTTTTGCCCCTTATGCGTGGCGGAGGTTTACGCCCTGAGGTGTGATGCGATGCGGGCGGGGACTTCGCGCTACCCATTACATCGTCCTACCACGACTTACTGTTTACGCTGCAAAGATATGCAGTTTTTCTCTATTTGCAAAACCTATACTTATCAACTTCAACAAGGTGTATCAAAATGGGGATCTAATCTTTTAAATCTGCCATTTTGTATTGTGTTTCTATTGTTAATCCCATTCATATAGATCCTCACGTCGCTGCGCTCCTCAGGATGACAGGGTGTCATCTCGAGCGATCCTCACACTATCATTTCTTTCGCTAGTGCTCAAGCGGCAAGCCGATTACGACCGAGCGAAGCGAGTGGAGAAATCTCAAGACATCGCACAAATATCAGTCTTTCCACCAGTTCCTGCGGTAGTGGAAGATGGCGCTCTGGCCTGCTTTGCGGTTCTGCTTCTTCAGGAACGGGATCTGGTAGCCGATGCCAAACTCTATGTATTCCGCAATGTGCAGGTGGGTCTTTGCATTTGCCTGGAGGTAGATGTTGTCCCATACACGGCACTTGAGACCGAATCGTATGTAATGGAACGCTTCGTCCGTGCCTGCTCCGTCGTTCTTGTAGAACAGAGGGCGCTTGCCATAGCCATAGATAGGATGGTCGCAATCGTAATAATGACGTGAAGGATTGAAGAGGTATACTCCCCAGTCTACAATGGCTGTGACTGCTCCGAACTTGAACTCATTGTTCAAAGATACGCCAACACGAATCTTGTCTAAGGTGCTGTATCCTTCCGGCCTCTTGACATAGAGCGAACGGTCTGTGTTATTGTCAATGGCCCCGTTGTAGAACGCATCCAGTCCGAGACCTACTCCATACCAGTTGGTCGCATGATAAACAGCTCCTGCGTGGAATGACGATATCAGGAATCTGTGCTTATCAGCAATGGCAGCCTTGTGAGCGCCTGCTGCTCCTGTGATGTTAAGACTCCATGCATATGGAAGATCAGGGAACTTCACCGGTTCCTTCTCGACATCCGAATTAAGAGTAGCCGTCAATCCCACAGAACCATACAGAGCATTCACACCGATATTCGGCATGCACACGCGTCCGTTGCTCATATGGAAGTAACCGAACTCGCCGCCTACCGCAAGATATCTTGTGATCGGGATGTTGAGATTGATGCCTGCATTCAGATATGCATTGAGGGTACATCCGAAGATGGTGTTCACAGTTGTGTGGTAATAATGATCCGGATCGGTGTCATCCTGAGTATACCAATGCTCAGTCACCGCTGCCAGACCTCCTGCCACTTTAAACCTCATCTGGAAATGGTCTGTATCAATGGCATCCAGAAGTATATATGGATATACGGCAAATCCCATTCCCAGCTTTGCCATATCAGGATCCTGAGGCTTTCCGAAATCCAACCATGACAATCCTATACCAACAGTGGGATTACCCAGATATTGCTGCCATGGACGCTGCTGAAGCGACGGAAACTCGACACCCATATGCACGCCGGCAGGATTGATGGGACCGAATTTTTCATAATGGGTATTCTTGTCGAGATACATTCCCCTGAAAGGATAAGCCTTGATCGCTATTGGGGACTTCTTGTCTTCATTTTCATGCGTCTGCGCGGACAGGGAGCCTGCAAACAGAGTGACTATAAATAATAACAGGGCAATACGTTTCATAAAATCGTTTCTTACTACTAAAATCATCTAACCGCACACATAGATGCAGAGATGGCTGCAAATGTTGCAGCCATCTTCAAATTTTGTCCTGTTTTGATTGATTTAATTGTTCTCCATCAGGAAGACTTTCATGAAGTCATTCAGATCTCCGTCCAGAACTCCCTGAGTGTCAGACGTCTCATGTCCGGTGCGAAGATCCTTTACCATTTTATATGGATGAAGGACATAGCTCCTGATCTGCGATCCCCACTCGATCTTCTTTTTCTGACCTTCAAGCTCCGCCTGCTTCTCCTGACGTTTCTTGAGCTCTATGTCATAGAGACGTGACTTCAGGATGCGGAGTGCGTTCTGCCTGTTGTCCAACTGCGAGCGGGTCTCTGTATTTTCCACGACAATGCCGCTCGGAATGTGCCTCACTCGCACTCCTGTCTCGACCTTGTTGACATTCTGTCCGCCGGCACCGCTTGAGCGATATGTATCCCATTCCAGGTCTCCCGGATTTATTTCAATCTCTATGGAATCGTCAACCAATGGATATACGAAGACTGACGAGAATGTGGTCTGACGCTTTCCCTGGGCATTGAACGGAGAAATCCTGACCAGACGATGCACTCCGCTCTCAGCCTTGAGATAGCCGAATGCATAATCTCCCTCAACCTGCATGGTCACTGACTTGATGCCGGCATCCTCGCCTTCAAGTTCATCAGTAACAGTAACTTTATAACCATTGCGCTCCGCCCAGCGGATATACATGCGCATGAGCATTGCCGACCAGTCGTTCGCCTCCGTTCCACCAGCTCCTGAATTGATTGTGAGCACAGCACCAAGGTTGTCACCCTCCTCGCCGAGCATATTGCGAAGCTCCAGAGCCTCAATGGCCTTCACGGCTTCCGCATAAGCCGCATCTATATCATCGTCCTCCAGCTCCAGCAGTACATTCAGATCCTCGACAGATGTATTCACACCATCGAAGCCGGTCACCCAGAACTTCACGCCCGAAAGCTCCTTCAGGAACTTCTCGGCCTCCTTAGGGTCGTCCCAGAAGTCCGGAGCAAGCGTACGCTCCTGCTTGCGGGCAACCTCCTCTCGCTTTGCCTCTATGTCTATGCACCTGCCAAGCGTCTCCACGCGCTGCTGCAATTCCTTTATCTGTTCTGTACTTATCATCTTATACCCTTCTGAATAGCCTCACAAAATTAGTCATTTTCCATCATAAGCAAAAGAGAAATAGTTATATTTGTATCATATTAACTGACAGAACTATGATAAGACCGGTATACACAGCCTCGGAAGACAGATACACCGACGGAATGCAATATCGCAGATGCGGCAGGAGCGGCATCATCCTCCCCGAGATTTCGCTGGGACTCTGGCAGAATTTCGGCGATACCGCTCCGCTGGAGCGCAGCCGCGAAATGCTTCTGCATGCCTTTGACAAGGGAATATGCCACTTCGACCTGGCCAACAACTATGGGCCGTCGTACGGCAGTGCAGAGAGCACTTTCGGCGTCGTGATGCAGAGAGACCTGAGGCCATACCGCGACGAACTGTTCATATCGACAAAGGCAGGATATGACATGTGGCCCGGTCCATATGGAGACCTCGGTTCACGTAAATATCTGATCAGCAGTCTCGATCAGAGCCTTAAGAGGATGAAGCTCGACTATGTGGACGTATTTTATTCACATCGCTTCGATCCTGAAACTCCTCTTCAGGAGACCATGCAGGCCCTCGTGGACATAGTCAGAAGCGGCAAGGCATTGTATGCCGGAATATCAAACTATCCGCACGATGCGGCAGAATACGCATACAAATACCTGGCAGAGCACGACGTTCCATGCCTGCTGCATCAGGTCAAGTACAACATGATGCACAGGGTACCGGAGACAGACAATCTTCTCGAGCAGGCGAAGGCCGCCGGCTCCGGCCTCATAGCCTTCTCACCATTGGCGCAGGGCGTGCTGACCGACAGATACCTCAACGGCATACCTGAGGGATCAAGAGCAGCAAGAGACTTCTCGCTCAAGTCGGCATCAATCACGCCTGACCTTGTTGACAGACTGCAGAAGCTCAATACCCTTGCAGCAGAAAGAGGACAGAGCCTGGCCCAGATGGCGTTGGCATGGAACCTCAAGGACGACCTGGTCACTTCCGTCATCATCGGAGCCAGCAGCGTGGCACAGATCGACGACAACCTGAAAGCCATTGAGAACAAGGTATTCTCAAACGAAGAACTGAAATTAATCGATTCATTGACAATATGATAGGCATATTCGACTCTGGCGTAGGAGGATTATCGGTGTTCAAGGAGATACGGAAGCTTCTCCCTGAGCAGAGCTATGTCTATTACTCTGACAACGCACATTGTCCATACGGCGAAAAGAGCCGTGAATACATCATCGACAGAGCACGCAAGATTACGGAATTCCTTTTGAGCAAAGGATGCGAAATAATTGTTGTAGCCTGCAACACGGCCACAGCCGCAGCCATAGCCACTTTGAGAGAAGAATACCCTGTCAGGTTCATAGGAATGGAGCCTGCGATAAAGCCGGCTGCGAAGGCCACTCGGACAGGAGTCGTGGGAGTGCTTGCGACTGCAGGCACACTCAAGGCGACAAAATACATAGACACCAGGGCAAAATGGGCCCAGGGCGTCACCATCGTAGAACATATAGGACAAGGATTCGTAGAACTGGTGGAGAAAGGCATCCTCAACGGTCCGGACGCCGAGTCCACGGTCTGCGCCAGCCTCAAGCCCCTGCTTGATGCCGGTGCAGACACCATAGTCCTCGGCTGCACCCATTACCCTTTCCTGTCGGAAACCATCAGCAAAGTAGCATCGGGACTATATCCGGAGAGACAGATAACAGTCATTGACCCCGCCCCTGCAGTTGCCAGACACCTTGTGGAAGTCATGCAGGAAGAAGGCATACAGGAAGCAGCTGAGCAAGGATTCAGCATGGAACTGCATGCTTCCGGAAATCCCGAAACACTCAAGAATATTTACAGCAATGCACTATGACAAAACAGGCCGGGAAATCCCGGCCTGAATTGCGTTCTGATGTAATTGCTTAACTATATAACTGTCCAAGAACCTCGAAGTAAGGCTTGCCGTCTACTATTGAGATCTTGTAGATTGTATCGTCAACCTTGTAGTATTCGTTTCCGTCTGCCAGTGTCACGAGGTCGTAGTCTTCAGGAAGTGTCTCTACGAGAGCTCCTGCAGGAGGTACGATCACCTTGTATTCACCGTTTGCATCCATCATGTAGAATACTCCGTCCTGATAGTAGTAGTCGCTTCCTGCAGCTGCATAGCTCTGAATGAGTCCGAGCTGTGTCGCGAGGCTGTAAGCCGCCTGCGCCTGCTGCTGGCCGGCTGCGATCTGAGCGTTCTGAGCTGCGATAGTCGCGTTGTTCTGAGCTATGATCGCGTTCTGCTCGGCGATATACTGATTGTTCTCGTTGATCTGGCTATATGTGTTCGCCACTGTGTTGTAGTATGAGAGGCGAACCGCCGCCCAGGTCATGTCTGCTATGAGGTTAGCTGCGAGAACTGTTCCGAAAGGAGGTCTGCAGACTACATAATATCCACCGTATGGACGATACCATATGTCGTTGTAGCAGTAGTAAGTAACTCCGTGATAATAGTGTCTGTGAACATGAGTAGGGAGCACTCTTACTCTGTGTCCGTAGCAGTGGTTGTGTCCTGTCCAGAAATATGATGGAGCACTGTAGTGCATGAAGTCACGGTCACGTGGGTGAACTCTGTGCACGTCAGGCTTGTGGTCTGGACGGATATGAACCGGCTTGTCAGGACGAAGGTCAGGTCTCATAGCCTCTCCGCCTGGTTTCCTGTCACCCGGACGATGTCCTGGACGCGTCACAGTTGCAGGTCTGTCCTGAGATCCTGGTTTCATTGCAGGCTTCTCAGCAGGACGTGTTGCAGGACGTGTAACCGTGCCGGAAGGCTTCGTAGCGGAACCTGATACTGGTCTGGTCACTGCCGGCTTTGTTGTCGGCCTTGTTACAGTCGTGCTAGGTTTCTTGTCCTGCACTGCTCCCGAAGACGGTCTCACGGACATTCCTGTAGTCGGACGAACTGTCGTTGAAGGCTTTACAGATGTCGATGGGCGCGTTACAGAAGTCGAAGGACGGGTTGTTGTCGTAGGGCGGATTGTTGTCGTAGGCTTGGTCTGTGACGAAGGTCTGCTGACCGAAGTCGAAGGGCGGGTAGCCGAAGACGACGGAAGGGTAGTTGAAGTCGACGGACGTGTCGCCGATACCGCCGGTCTGGATGGCTGTCTTGTGCCAGAAACCGCAGGAGACTTCTTTGCAGAAGAGGATGATACTGAAGACGAGCGTGATACCGAAGACGAACGTGAATCTGTACTTCTTCTGGTCTGGGCTCCAGACTGGAATGCTGTCAATGTCAATCCTAAGAGCATTACAGCAAATGTTGTTCTGATCGTTCTCATTGTAAAGAAGTTTTAAGGTTAATAGATATGGTACTTTTGCGATAATTCCCGAAAAGATGCTTCATCTTTCCGCCAGTAATCGACAATGTCTTTGACTTTGTACCCTTTGCTGAATACTGTTCTTACATAATCCGTGCCACAAACTTTATCGAACAGGCCATAGCCGCTTATGACCTCGAATGCCTTCTTATCAGGATACAGCTCCGCAACTGCCTGCATGACATGGAATTGCACTTCCGTGATGCGCGCCTTTCCGTAGTCTGTAAAAAAGAACTGAAGTCCCCCGACAAGCTGACCTTTCTGGCTTCCGGAAAACGGCTTGAACCATATGGTTCTGAATGCGACACCTTCAATATCATATGACTCCAGACGTTCCTTCAACCTTTCAGGATCAAGCCATGTCGCTCCGAAAACCTGGAAAGGAAGGGTGTAACCGATGCCTATATTCATAAATCCATAAAGCTCGCCACAGACTCCCGATGCCGCATAGTACATAGGAGTCTCCTTGAACGGGATATTAGGTGAAGGGAGCACCCATGGAAGACCTGTATCCTCATATAGCATATCTCTTGTCCAACCTTCCATAGGGACAACCTTGAGTCTGCATTTCACCGGATCCTGGTTTCCTTTCTGACCACGATTAAGACCCTCCTCATTGATCATCACCGCAAGTTCGCCCACTGTCAATCCATAGACATAAGGTATCTTATATTGGCTTACGAAAGAATTGAAAGGCTGCTCAACCAGACATCCTTCAATCTTATTTCCTCCAAGCGGATTAGGACGATCAAGAACCATCACTTCTATATCCTTGGCCGCACAAGCCTCCATAACCAGTCCAAGAGAACTGATGAAAGTATAAGAACGGACTCCAACATCCTGAATGTCGTATACCATCACATCTATCCCTTCCAGCATTTCAGGAGTAGGTTTTCGTGTCTGGCCGTATATTGAATAGACAGGCAGGCCGGTAGCAGCATCCTTCGAATCTGAAACATGATCACCGGCATACAGATCACCGCGAACACCATGCTCCGGACCATAAAGGGCGACCAGTTCAACTCCAGGGGCATTATATAGAATGTCTATTGTGGAGCATAGGTTACGGTCTACGCCGCTTGGATTTGTAACAAGGCCCACACGCTTGCCTACCAAGCCTTCGAACCCTCTCTCGGCCAGAACCTCGATACCGGTCTTTACGACAGGCTCCTTTGCCTGTGCACACATGGTGCATGAGACAAAGGAGACAACTGCAAATAAGAATCTTCCTGTTTTCATAGACATTTATTAAAGGTCCACAATCTTTCCGGCAAAAAGAATATTTTCTGCCTGAGTATCAGCGATGAAGAACAGGAAAGGTCTGTCGACCGTCATCCTCATGACTCTTGACGGAGCGACTGAGGTCAGACGCACCTGGGCACTTGTCACAGCAGCTGCCTCTGTTCCCTTCTCCGACACATCGATGTAGCACTTCTGCTTCACCTGACTGAGAGAGAGAGGGCCCATTGCAGATATCCCACTGAAATCGGCAGCTCCGGAGAAGGCGGTCTGTATACCCATCTTCTCAAGGGCATCATTCAGAAGGAAAGAAGCCTCAAGCTTGAACTTAGGCATCTCGACAATGACTTCGCCTGCCGCAAGCATTCCCATTGCAGCATCATAGGCAGACTCACTGATATAAGGAATCACCGAGTTCACATCCATGTTTGCAGGAGGAAGCACTATGTACATTGCATATCTTTCGCCGTTGTATGGAAGCCTTACCATCTGGCAGCCCTGGTATTCAGCGTACATGAACCTGGCCTTCCTTGTCATCATCGGCACTTCACTGTCTCCAGATATTCCATGAAAGACCTTGTCTGTCGTCTGAGCAGGATCGAAGGCATATTCCCATGGGGCATTAAAGTAGAGGGCGTTCATAAGCACCATTACGGTTCCCCTGCCAAGCTCATCTATGATTTTAGAAATCTTACCCTCGGTGTTTTCCGCGCACCAGTTATTGATTGCCTGTACTGTTGCCGGATCTGCAAAGTTCTGAGTAGTGATGAATGCATCAAAATCTTTCTCCAGAAGGTCCACATAACGGTTTCTCAGGCTGAAGTTGTCATCCACCCATATTGAATTTGCAGACTTCACGACCAGGTCGTCACCGCCGCCGAGATCCTCAGCCTTGAAGAGGCATCCGTTCAGTGCGTCTGCAAACTCTGCCTTGGTCTCCCCCTCTGCACCTTCTGCAAGCATGGACAATGCAACACCCGCGCTATATGGGGAAACGATGAGGTTCTCGTCATATTTCACAGTCTCGTTCACCTTCTGGAAGTATGAGAGTGCAAATCCGATATCCGATCCTTCGGTCGGTTCCTGATATTTAGGTCCGCATGCAGATATTCCGGTCAAAGCAGCCATAATCATCAACAGTTTCAAATTCGTTTTCATATTTTAACAGATTTATTGTTTCTTTCCGTATTCGGGATCTACCTTCAGGAGGAATGTCACTCCCACCGTCACAAGGCAGCATAACATTACAAAGACAAAGAAGGATGTATATCCAAGCCATTCCTGGACGTATCCGGCCACTAGGCCCGGCAGCATCATGCTTAAAGCCATGAATGCAGTGCACAACGAGTAGTGTGCTGTCTTGAATTCCCCTTCTGAGAAGTAGATAAGATACAACATGTATGCCGTAAATCCGAATCCGTATCCGAACTGGTCCAGAGCGACGCATGACCCTATGATCCAGAGGTTGTCCGGCTGGTATGCCGCAAGGAACACAAACGACAGGCAAGGGAGTGTCAGGCTGAGCGCCATAGGCCACAGGGACTTCTTCAGACCCCATCTTGAAGCTGCGATTCCCCCAAGGATGCCTCCGACTGTCAATGCAGCGACTCCTATTGTACCATATATTATACCTACGTCCTGAGTCGACATGCCAAGGCCGCCTTCTGCTGCGGAGTCGAGAAGGAAAGGATTCATCATCTTGACGAGAAATGCCTCAGGAAGACGGTAAAGGAGCATGAACAGCATCGCGATAAGAACGCCTTTCTTTTGGAAGAATGTCACGAAAGTGCGACCGAATTCCTTCAATATTCCGGAGGCGGTTGTGGCCTTTGAAGTTGTGTCTGATACCGGAACCGGAAGTGCTCTTGTATGATATAAAGTCACACATGCGAATATTGCGGCTGAAAGGATGAGGGTTATCTTCCATGCCATATGGACATCGGAAGTCCTTGTCTCGAGGTAGCCGGCAAGGGCGACCAGAACGCCTTGTCCGAAAATTGAGGACAGGCGGTAGAATGTGCTCCTGATACCGACAAATTCAGCCTGTTTGTTTGTGTTGAGTCCCAACATATAGAATCCGTCAGCCGCGATGTCGTGCGTGGCTGACGCGAATGCCGTTATCCAGAATATGACTAAGGTCACGAAGAACAACGGGGACGAGCTTATGGCTTCGCCGCTCTCCTGCGGAAGCAGGAAAGGCAGAAGCAGCATGGCGGCCGACATCAGGATCTGCATGGTCAGTATCCACCATCTCTTGGTCTTGATGATATCCACGAACGGGCTCCACAGAGGCTTGATCACCCACGGAAGGTAAAGCAGGCTCGTGTAGAATGCAAGCATGCCGTTGGGCATGCCCATGTTCTTGAACATCACCAGGGATATGTTATTGACTATGAAATAGGGTATGCCTTCTGCAAAATACAGCGTCGGCACCCATAGCCATGGATTTTCTTTCTTCATGTCCTATGATTTGAGTGATGAACCCGGATAATAATGCCGGAGAATCTCTTCGTACGTATAGCCTCTGGAAGCCATCACGGCCGCGCCTATCTGGCAGAGGCCGACTCCATGGCCCCAGCCGGAGCCCTCAAGTATGATCCTGTCATCCTCCATCTTAACCTCGAATGCCGAGCTCTTGAGATGGCTTTCCGAGAGTATCCTCCTTATTTCCAGTTCCTTGCCTACGATTATCGTTTTCTCCGACCCCACTATCTTCAATCTGTAAATTCTTCCGGACAGTCCCCTTTCAAGCGGAACGATCTCCAGGATTTCACCTATATTGACGCCACTTCTGCGGGATACGAGTTCCGACAGGGTCTTCCTGTCATATGTTGTTTCCCATCTGTAGAAGTCAACTGTCTCCTGGTCATATGAGTTAAGGACCTGCCCGAGAATTTCCTTGTCTGTCGTGCTGCAGAACGGTTCTTCACCAGGATTGTGGTCAGGAGTGTCCGAAAGCGGCTGCAGATATGGATGGTCCGCATCCTCCCAGCAGGTCTCGAATTTCTCCATGACTCCTCCACAGCATTTTGAGAAGCGGGCGTCGCAGAGATGTCCTTCATGCTCAAGCACCTGCCCCCATGTTGCGTCAATTACCTTGCGGACAGTCGGACCAACAGCCCTTGTCAGTCCCTGGTATCTCTGGCAATGGTCGTCCGCACACACATCGAACGAGCGATGGTCTTCGTGGTCATACCACTTTACATACTCATATACATCATCCTCCGCATGGCCGGCATCCTTGTTGAACCTTGCATCAAGGTCGCGCATCAGCGTCGGCACATTGCATACTCCCGCCGGCACTTCGCCTTCGGAACTGTTACGCGCGGCAGCTATCTGAGCCATGACCCACGAACGGGAAATCACCGCATGAGCCTTGAGGAACTCCTCAGAGGCTGTCGCGCTCATCTCCGAAGATATGACGCTGAGCAGATAGTCCTCCACTCCGATCACATTGACCGCGGTAAGCCTGCCCTTGTCGACTATTATCTTCAAGGCTCCGGCAAACTTCTGATCCTCCTTACGTTCCCAGTGGAAATTGACTCCAATAGTGACATCACGGAGGACGAAAGACGGTCCTGCAAACATTGTTGACAGGGTCTCTGCATCGAAGTACAATTCGTCATAAAGAGCTCCCCCATACTCTATCTTGCCTTCCTTCAAGCTGGCCGTCCTCATGCCTGCACCGTCAGAAAGTATCTCGAATACTATCTCCTGACCTGACATTATGCCGACTTGCAGAAGCGGTTGGGTACGCGTGAGACGCCTTTTAATACGTTCTTCCTCTTCTGCGGTGACTGTCACTTCATCCAACATTTCCTCGAGAAGCTCCGGAGTTATTCTGGCGAATTCCTCCTCAACGGGAACAATGAAGACTCCGGCCATATCAGCACAGCCGGGACTCATGGTCAGATGGTCAGGACCTTCGCTGAAATAATGATGCGAACGATGTCTGCTGCGGAATATGATTATCGAGCGGAACTCTCCGTCACGATAGTAAGTGAACAGATTTATAAGCGGCTCGTTCTCTCCTTCAGGTATGTCAGCGCAGTCAAGCAGACGATAAAGCATCTTTGCCGCCGACTTGGCAGTCTGCGCCCTGAGTACGAATATTCCTCTAGTAAATTTCCTGTATTGATATAGGTCGGCATCCTGCACTGATGTCAGATATTCCAGCTCCTTCGAACCTGCAGCTATCAGGGCATCCACATCGTTCTCCAGAGGCATCAGCCCTTCCGGAGCTCCCTGAAAATGGTGGTGATCCGGAGCTGAGGCGCCGCTGCGCGGGCCGTTGTAGAAGAATGTGAAGTCCGGATATTTCCTTGCCAGATCAAGCATATCGACATATCTCTGCCAGATGGACTGGTCTGTGTGGCGGTTCATCGCTATGACCAGATGGTCCTGAAATATCGGATAGGGATTTACCAGGATATGATATTTCTTGCCCTTGCGGCCTTCGAACTTCATCATAATCTGCTCGGCAGGACGATTCTCGCGGCAGAGAAAGCACCTTCTCTTCGCTATGTCCTCCTTGTTGAGCTTCGCTGCAGAAGACACCATCCTTGCCGGATTGAACTGAAGTTTGACCTTCAGGCCTCCGACTTCGACCTCTCTGACCTGCACATTCTTCAGTGCCCTGAAGTTGTCGCATGCCAGAGGCCAGCGGGAAAGCTGGTCTCCGACAAATTTATGGATTCTGTTTTCTTTCATACTGATGATCGGTTCTCTCGGCTACGCCCGAGATGACAGCCTAATGCGGGCTTCGAGTTCCCAGGTGCGGATGCGGTCCTTGTAAAGATTGTTTGCATTCACTTTTTCTATGTCCAGGGCTGCATCAGAGTTGCCATCCCAACGGCGACAGCAGTAGAGGACGTCATATATGCGTCCGATCCTGTATTCCCTGCTGATCCTGAGACCGAGCGCATAGTCCTCGCCATAACTTGTATTAGGAAGGTTTATCGTACGAAGGAGCGGAGTCCAGAAGGCCCTTGGAGCGCCCAGTCCATTGACTCTCAATGCATTATTCCTTCCATTATCTTCAGTCCACTCACGATGGTCGATTATTCCCGGAGGAATCGGATTCATATCGAAATCGGTCATCTGATATGTTCCTACGACCATTGCGCATTTCTGCTGACGGAAAGCGTCCACGATCTTCTGCAGAGTGTCCGGACCGCTGTATACGTCGTCGCTGTCGAGCTGCACGGCATATTCTCCGCAAAGTTCATGATGCACGGCAAGGTTCCAGCATCCGCCGATGCCAAGGTCGTGCTTGACCGGAATCACATGGACCAGTCTGGCGTCATCTATTTCATCAAGAAGTTCCTTTGTGCCGTCAGAAGAATGGTTATCGACTACAATCACATTGAACCGGAAGTCACATTTCTGATTCAGAGCACTCATGACCGCATCCTTCACTGTCCTGACTCTGTTTAACACAGGGATCACCACCGTCGCTGTAACAGGGAATTCATGATCGCCGAATTCCCTCGGATCCGGATCCTTGAAACAAGGTGGCAGGTATGCCCCGATCCTCTTGAGATGCTCTGTGCATATGGCCTCCATCTCTATCTGGACGGCCCTGTTCTTCGGGTCCACATAATCAAACTGCTTCTCGCCTGACTTGCGACCATCAGTCTCAATCTCAGAATACAGGAACTCATTGATGTGGACAATCTTCTTCATCCTTAAACGAAGATCATACAATGCACCCCATTCATAGTCCTGAGTCATCGCCTTCACAGCCCGCTTGAACGACCTGGTCCTGAACACCAGAACACTTCCGAAGTCGAAATCATCTCTCAACGCGCCCTTCTGGCAGTCTATGAGCGGATGCTTATGCTTTCTTTCTACTCCGTCCTCTCCCTCCTTGACCGTATAATGGTCGGCATACAGCATGTCCGCTCCGGTATCCTCCGCGATGCTGATGATGCGGTCCAGGGCGAACATTCCCATTTCCAAAGGCTTGTCCTTCGTATAAAGAAGCACGAATTTATCGTGTACTGCTTCCGCTATACTCCTCAATGTTTCAGTCGAACGCAGAGATACGCCCGAAAGAATGGTAACACCGGTAAAAGCCGCACTCCGGCTCAGCGATTCCACGGTTACTGATATGTCCTCACCCGACAGTGAAGGCATAAAGCACTCGATACCTGTCATAGTTCTGCCTGTTTTACTATATCAAAGACAAACTTACATAAAAACTTTCGTTTTTACGCCAGTTAGAATAAAAATCAAGCCCACATACTATCTTTAAAGGTCAAAAGCGGTCATGACTTCTCAGCCAGCCGCACATCCTAAGTGTAACGAGGTC
>SUYV01000036.1 GCA_015060255.1 Bacteroidales bacterium
GGCAAGCTGCCTTATGAGCAGCAGCTCCACCATATCCTCGCTGGCCTTCTCCAGGACAACGACCTTCTCAAGGCGATGCACGACGACCTCGGATTCGGCAGTCCTGACGGCCATTCAGCCGTCGTCCTTCAGGATGTCACCCTCGACCAGATCCCGACAAAAGACATATATCCGAGAATAGCGATTGTCGCCCTTTCTTCCAACAGTTCCCTCTGCGGCGCATTCAATGCCAACGTAATCAAGAAATATCAGGAGACCATCCGCATCCTCGAAGGCCAGGGATATGGCAAGGAGGATATAGACATATATGTGATCGGACGTAAGATGGCGGATGCCGTCAGGGCTTCGGGATATGAAATAAAGGAAGAAAGGTCCGTCCTTGCTGACAAACCTTCATATGATGCGGCAGCAGACCTGGCCTCTATGCTTGTAGACAGCTTCATAACTGGAGAGGCTTCTCAGGTGGTGCTGGTCTATAGCCATTTCGCTTCGCCGGCCTCACAGCCGGTCGTACGCGAGAATTACCTCCCGCTTCCTCTGCACGACTTTGACAAGGGAGACAAATATGACCAGTCGATAGACTATATCCTTGAACCCGATCCGCTTAGCCTTGTAAAGCATCTGCTGCCACTTGTCCTTCTGCTCAAGATATATACGGTCCTGCTTGATGCCAATGCTGCGGAGCACGCCGCTCGCACCCTCGCAATGCAGATTGCGTCCGATAATGCACAGGACCTCATAGGCGAACTCACGCTCGCCTACAACAAGGGCCGTCAGCAGGAAATCACAGCGGAAATCCTCGACCTCGTCGGCGGCACAATGGCGTAATCCTGACAGAGGTAGCGCATAACGCGCTGACCCACAGTAATATACCACAATGTCCGTGCTCCCTTTTGGCAGCACGGACATTGTGGTAAGGCGTTGGTGGTCAGTGAGTTGCTTGCCACCAAGATTTTGCGTTAGTTTGTGGTTTTTACGCCTTTCGAGCGCTTCCCACCATTCTGTACTTCTCGCAGAGAAGGTCTACGACAGGGTCGATTGCCTTAGGGAATACCTTGCGGAGGTCGATTTCGTCGCTTGATGTGAGGACTCCCTTGAGTGCGCGCATGAAGTTGTCCTTGATCTCGGTTGCGAGGTTAACCTTCACGATACCGTTGGCGATTGCCTCCTGAACCATCCCGTGAGGGATGCCTGAACTTCCGTGGAGAACGAGGGCAACATCGGTTGCGGCGTGGATCTGCGCAAGTCTCTCGATGTCGAGCTTAGGTGCCTGCTTGTAGAATCCATGAGCGGAACCGATCGATACTGCGAGTGCGTCTACGCCTGTCTTCTCTACGAAGAGGGCTGCCTCCTCCGGAGTCGTGAATCCGCCTCCCTGTTCCTGTCCGAGCTTTGCAACGTATCCGAGCTCAGCCTCTACATTTGCTCCGAACGGCTTTGCCATCTCTACAACCTGCTGTGTTGTCTCGACGTTTTCTTCGAACGGCTTCTCGCTGGCGTCGATCATGACTGAGTCAAAACCGGCCTCAAGACATCTCTTCACGAGCTCCACAGATCCGCCGTGGTCAAGGTGGATCCATCCCTGCACGCCATAGTCGGCGATAGCCTGACGGCCCATCTTCACTGCCTGCTCAAGACCCATGTAGTCGATGGAGCTGCGGGTGAGCTGGAGAAGAACCGGCGCCTCCATCTTGGCAGCGGCCTTCATCACGCATGTGAGGGTTTCGAAATTATAGAAGTTGGTTGCAAGGACAGCCGTCTTGTCTGCCTGGCACTTGTAGAGAAGTTCCTTAACGTTCATGATATGCAGTACTAATAGTTATAGGCTGCAAATTTATACTTTTTCTGATTTTCTCCATACTGAAATTCTAATGTTCGTTTGAGATTTTTTTCAGATGAGCCCCTTCCAGGACTTCCATCTGATGGATGGCAGTCATGTTCAGTTTTGCAAGACGTTCTGATTGCGGCATTCCGTCTGCAATCAAGACGGCATTAATGTTTTCCAGATTTGACAGACATATAAGCTCCGTAATGGTGGCATGGTCACGGATATTCCCTTTTACATCAGGATGATTGTCTCTCCATTCCTTTGCTGTCATTCCAAATAATGCCATGTTCAGCACGTCAGCCTCGCTCGCATATATATAATTGATCTGTTCCGGGGAGAGTTTAGACGGAATCAGGTTACGGCTGATTGCACTCGTGTGGATGCGGTAGTTTATTTTTGCAAGTTCTCTCTTTGCGGTCCATCCCATTTGAATCTGTTCTTGTTCTTTTAGACGCTGGAATTCCTTTACCATGTATAGCTCGAATTCAACAGATATCCAGCCCGCAAACTTGAATGCAATGTCCTTGTGTGTATATGTACCACCATACCTTCCTGGACGTGTCACTATGCCGATCGCTCCGGTGGATGTTATCCATTTTTGAGGGGAAAGTGTAAAGGCATTCAGACCTGCCTCCATTTTAAACCTATCGAATTCGATAGGTTTAAAACACGGGTTGAAGAGCGTTTCCCACATACCGAGATATTCAATTGTGTTTCGGTTTCGCATCCAGTTATTGATGACGATAAACGAATCATCACTCTTATGTCGGGCGATATCAGTCAATGAAATGTAATCATTTTCATTGATGCTGAGAACAGTGATCTCAGACTCCTGGACAAAAATTTTAGCCATAAATACAGAATTTGGTTTTTAATAAAAACTGTATCTATGGCATCTCTCCCTGTTGTCCCACGAAGATGGGAATAATTTTTCGCACTACCTTAATAAATCAACCCATGCCCTGCAAGTTTTTCTTTTTCTTTAATTTTTTTCTTTTTTTTAAAAACTTTTGCAACAATCAGTCTTGCCAGATAAAACGACTAAACCCCTCGAATTCGAGGGGTTTATACATTATTTTATAAGTGTTACGCTAACTTATGGATTGCGAGGCCTGAGCGGAGCTTAGGCTCGAACCATGTGGTCTTAGGAGGCATGATGTTGCCTGAGTCGGCGATATCTACGAGCTGCTTCATTGAAACAGGGTAGAGGGCGAAGGCTACCTTCATCTCGCCGTTATCCACGCGGCGAGAGAGCTCGCCGAGGCCGCGGATGCCGCCGACGAAGTCGATGCGCTTGTCTGTGCGGAGGTCCTTGATGCCGAGGATCTTGTCGAGGACAAGGTTTGAGAGGATGGTCACGTCGAGGACACCGATAGGGTCGTTGTCGTCATAGCGGCCTTCCTTTGCAACGAGTGAATACCACTTGCCGCCGAGATACATTGAGAACTCGTGGAGCTTTCCTGGCTTGTAGATCTCAGCACCCTCTTCGCGTACTTCGAAGTCTTCTGCAAGGGCAGCGAGGAGCTCCTCCTCTGTGAGTCCGTTGAGGTCCTTGACCACGCGGTTGTAGTCGATGATCTTGAGCTGGCTGTCAGGGAATGCAACTGTCATGAAGTAGTTGTATTCCTCATCTCCGGTATGGTTTGGATTCTGTGCCTTCTTCTCAGCTCCTACAAGGGCGGCTGCAGCTGTACGGTGATGACCGTCAGCAACATAGAATGCAGGAATATCAGCGAATATCTCTGTGATGCGGTCGATGTCGGCCTGCTCGTCTATCACCCAGAAGTGGTGTCCGAAGCCGTCCTCTGCAACGAAGTCATATTCAGGTTCCTGAGCTACATACTTTGCTACGATAGCGTTTACTTCAGCATTGTCAGGGTATGAGAAGAATACAGGCTCGATGTTGGCATTCTGGATGCGGACGTGGATCATACGGTCCTCTTCCTTGTCCCTGCGGGTGAGCTCGTGCTTCTTGATCGCTCCTGAAGCGTAGTCATCAGTGTGTGCACATACTACGAGGCCATACTGGGTGCGGCCGTCCATGGTCTGTGCGTATACATAGTAGTATGGCTTGTCATCCTGAACGAGCCATCCCTTCTCCTGCCAAGCCTTGAAGTTCTCGACAGCCTTGTCGTATGCAGGCTGGCTGTGCTCGTCGATGATAGGGTCGAAGTCGATCTCAGGCTTTGTGATGTGGAGGAGAGACTTCTCGCCGGCTTCTGCCTTTGCCTCTACCGAATTGAGGACGTCATATGGCCTTGCTGCCACTTCCTCTACATACTGCTTTGGCGGACGTACCGCCGCAAATGGTCTGATCTTTACCATAAAAATTTACTAAAAAGGTAATTTCTTCGTTGTCGTAACTTTTGTGATCCTCACAACCAATGAGGTTGCTCCGGTCAAAAAAGTTTCTCCGCCTTGAAATTCCTCTTTTTATTAAGATTTTTGTTATTTATTCAACTGGAACTTTGTGCAACCTGTTGCGAAGTAGTCGCAGATCTGCTGAGCTGCAGCGAGGCCTGCGTTGATGTTTGCCTCTGCAGTCTCCGCTCCCATCTTCTTAGGAGTAGCGAACACCTGCTTAGGGAACTTCTCGTTGAGCTCTGCCTGGATAGCCGCAGCAACGTCAGTCACATACTTGAGGTCTGGACGGTCAGAGAGCACTTTCACGAGCTCAGGCTCGTTGATCACTTCCTTGCGGGCTGTGTTGACGAGGCAACCTCCCTTAGGCATCCTTGACACGAGGTCATAGTTGATAGAGCCGATTGTTGCAGGGATTGCAGGGATGTGGAGTGATATGAAGTTGCACTGCTCGTACATCTGCTCGAGAGTCTCAGCAGGGGTGACACCCTCAGCGACCATCTTCTCAGCAGGAACGAACGGGTCGAATGCCATCACTTCCATTCCGAGAGCCTTTGCCTTCTCGGCAACGAGGCGGCCTACATTGCCATATGCCTGGATACCTACCTTCTTGCCCTTGAGCTCCATTCCTGTGCCAGGAGTGAACTGGTTGCGTGACATGAAGATCATCATTGCGAGAGCGAGCTCGGCAACAGCGTTGGAGTTCTGGCCAGGTGTGTTCATTGCCACGATGCCTTTTTCTGTACATGCAGGGAGGTCGAGGTTGTCGAATCCTGCGCCGGCACGTACGACGATCTTGAGCTGCGGAGCGGCAGCGACCACCTCGGCAGTCACCTTGTCAGAGCGTACGATCATTGCGTCGACATCAGCTACAGCCTCGAGGAGCTGTGCCTTGTCCGTATATTTCTCGAGAAGGACCACCTCATGACCGGCCTTCTGTGCGATGTCCTTGATGCCGTTTACCGCAGCTGCTGCGAACGGCTTTTCGGTTGCAACTAATATTTTCATCGGTTATTATTTATTTATGAAGCTGTTCGAATTCCTTCATGCAGTCAACGAGGGCCTGTACGCTCTCGAGCGGGCATGCGTTGTAGATAGAAGCGCGGAATCCGCCTACTGATCTGTGACCCTTGATTCCTGTCATGCCTCTTTCCTTTGCAAATGCGAAGAACTCGTCCTGGAGGTTCTCATAGCCCTCTGCCATCACGAAGCATACGTTCATGAGCGAACGGTCCTCGACAGCTGCAGTACCCTTGAAGAGAGGGTTGCGGTCGATCTCAGCGTAAAGAAGCGCTGCCTTCTCCTGGTTCATCTTGTACATTACCTCGACACCGCCGAGCTCCTTGAGCCACTTGAGGGTCTCGTTCATCACGAAGATAGAGAATACAGGAGGTGTGTTGAACATCGAAGCTCCGTCGATGTGTGTGCGGAGGTCGAGCATTGTAGGGATGTAGCGGCTCACCTTTCCGAGGAGGTCCTTCTTCACGATGAAGAATGTAACGCCTGCAGGTCCTACGTTCTTCTGAGCACCACCATAGATCATTGCATACTTGGTCACGTCTACCGGACGGCTCATGATGTCAGAAGACATGTCTGCGATGAGCGGAACAGGAGAGTCGAGGTCCTCGTGGATCTCTGTACCATAGATTGTGTTGTTTGTGGTGATGTGGAAGTAGTCAACATCTGTAGGGATTTCGTAACCCTTTGGAATATAGTTGAATACTGTTTCAGCTGAAGAAGCGACCGCATATGCGTTGCCAAGTCCCTTTGCCTCCTTGAGGGCCTTCTTTGCCCATACGCCGGTCTCGAGGTATGCTGCCTTGTTCTCGAGGAAGTTCATTGCCACATAGAGGAAGCCCATGCTTGCTCCGCCGCCGAGGAAGAGTATTTCATAGTCTTCAGGAATGTTGAGGAGCTCTCTCCAGAGGGCGCGGCACTCGTCCATTACTGAGTCCCACTCCTTTGTCCTGTGTGAGATCGAGATTACAGGAATGCCTGTTCCCTTGAAGTCCTTCAATGCCTCGATAGCGTTGTCGATGGCCTGCTGTGGCAGAACGCATGGTCCTGCTGTAAAGTTGTGAACTTTTTTCATATTATTAGTTGTGTTATGTATTACGTTTTGTAATTAAATTATCCCGAAAGATAATGATTTATTTTATAATGCGTGTTTGATACCGGTAATTTTTTCACAATAGTGGCATTTAAGTGATATTTTATCACCTTCTTGCACTGTCACGAACTTTGTCTTTATCGGCTGGTGGTTGGTCACGCACTTAGGGTTCTTGCACTTTGCGATGCCGATGACCTCCTTCGGAGTCTCGAGCTTCTTCTTTTCCACCACCTTGAAGTCGCGGATCACATTGACTGTAGCGTTAGGAGCGATCAGCGCGAGTTTGTTAAGCTCTTCATCTTCGAAGAATATGTCTGCAATCTTGATGATGCCCTTCTTGCCATGAATCTTGCTGGCGAGGTTGATGCCGATTGTGATCTGGCTTTCTATATCCTTCAGGTCGAGGAGGTCAAGTGCCTTATATACGTTTTCAGCAGGGATGTGGTCCAGTACGGTACCGTTCTCCAATGCGCTTACTACTAATTCTTTATGTGACATGGTGGTGCTATTTTAATGGGCGGTAGCCGAGTAAGTATGAAATGATTGCCATGCGGACGTATAGTCCGTTCTCTGCCTGCTTGAAGTAGTAGGCATATTTGGTGTCATCGACATCCTGATCGATTTCAGTTACGCGAGGGAGAGGATGGAGGATCTTCATGTTGTCCTTCACATTACCCAGCATGGAAGCGTTGAGGGTGTAGACGTCCTTCACACGCTCGTACTCCATAGGATCGGTGAAACGCTCCTGCTGAACGCGGGTCATGTACAGGATGTCGCAGTCGTTCAGGTACTCGTCGAGTGAAGTGGTCTCGATGTACTCGATGCCCTTGGCGTCGAGGAAGTCCTTGTATTCCTTTGGCATCTTGAGCTCTTCAGGAGCGGTGAAGATGAATCTCGGGTTGAAGTGAGACATCGCCTGCAGGAGCGAGTGGGTGGTGCGACCATATTTGAGGTCACCTACCATGTTGATGGTCAGACCTTCGAGCCTGCCCTGGGTCTGAAGGATTGAGTACAGGTCGAGAAGGGTCTGGGACGGGTGCTGGTTAGCTCCGTCTCCGGCGTTCACAACCGGTACTGTAGCCACTTCAGAGGCATATCTTGAACTTCCCTCGAGAGGGTGTCGCATTACAATCATGTCCACATAGTTATTCACCATCTTGATGGTGTCCTTGAGAGTCTCGCCCTTGCTCTGGCTGGTGTTGCTTGCGTCTGAGAAGCCGATTACCTTGGCTCCGAGGCGGTTTATTGCAGTCTCGAAGCTGAGTCTTGTTCTTGTAGAAGGCTCGAAGAAAAGGCTCGCGATCACCTTGCCTTCAAGGAACTTCTGCTCCCTGTTCTGCTCGAATTCCCTTGCGGTCTCGAGCACGTGGAGGATCTCCTCTTTGGTGAAATCCCTGATTGAAATTAAACTTTTGGCCATATTCCGTATGTTATCAGTTGTTTTATTCTTTGTCTGGTCTGGCACTTTAGATTTCCTCTATGTTGCAGCCCTCCACGTCGCTCATCCTTTCCAGGAAGGTGTCCACGAGTGAGAGTCTTACGCTTGTGTCCAGACTGCATTCCATGTCGAACTTCTGGTTCTTCTGCTCCAGTCCCATGTCCTTGAACACTTTCATGACGCTGTTCATGCTCATGTAGCCGAAATGTATGCGGTACATCCTGGAGGCGATCTTCTCTACGATCTGCGCGTTTTCTATGGCGTCTGCTGTCGCTGTCTTATATGCTCTGATGAGTCCCGGGATGCCCAGCTTTATTCCTCCGAAGTAGCGGACGACCACGACGAGAATGTCACTCAGTCCGTTGGAGTCTATCTGGCCGAGTACCGGTCTGCCGGACGATCCTGACGGCTCGCCGTCATCGTTGGCGCGGAACTTATCTCCCAGATAACCAAGCCTGTATGCGTATACATGATGCCTTGCGTCGTAGTACTCCTTCTTGAGCGCTGCGACGATTTCCTTCACTTCTTCTTCTGTCTCGACGGGATATGCATGGGCAATGAATCGGCTTCCATTGTCCTTGAAGAGACCCCTTGATTCGGCTGCGATGCTCTTATATGAATCCTGGATTTGAGTGTTATCCATACCGAAAACCAAAATTAGTGAAAATATGCAAGAAAATGAAATATGACGGAAAAAATTATTACCTTTGACTTCGCTTCTGGTCATCTGGAGGCTATTTTTATGTGTGATACAATTCTAACTGTCTATGATACTGAAATATAGGGTTTCGCTTCCCGGCATCAAGGGATTTGCGCGTGTGTACGAGGTGAAAGGTAGCGCATCGCTTTACAGTCTTCACAAGCAGATGAGGGCAGATATGGACTTTCCGCAGGATCAGGTGGTCCTTTTCAAGTCTTTCAACAGCAGGGGAGATGTGGTGGCAAGATACAGCGTGTTTCAGGATTTCGGCTTAGGAACCATAGATGCAGTTACGGCAGAGCAGTGCCACAAGAGAGGTGAGGATAAGTTCATATATTTCTATGATACGACCAATGTAAAAAGCGTTATCGTTACCTTCGAAGGTGAAGCTGAAGAGCGCAGAAATGTGATCTATCCGCTGCTGGTCGAGTCTAAAGGCCCTAATCCTATAGAGTTTGAAAACGGATATGTAGCCTTCGAGGACCTTCCTGACGACAAGAAGAAGGATCCGGATGACGAAGACTTCGATGACGACGATGATTTCGACGATGAGGAGGAAGGAGACGACGACACAGAAGAAATCTACGGCGACGACGAGGAGGACTAGCCTGTCATCCTGAGGATCGAGTGTTCCCAATGTCATCCTGAGGAGCGAAGCGACGTGAGGATCTATGAAGAAACTGAAGATCATACTGGGCCCCACCGCTGTAGGAAAGACCGACTACAGCATCGAGACTGCGCTTAGATATGGTTCCCCGGTGATATCCTGCGACTCCCGTCAGATATATAAGGAAATGACCATAGGCACAGCCGTGCCTTCTGCTGAGCAGCTCGCCGCTGTTCAGCATTATTTTATCCATTCGCATACGGTCACGGAGCTTTATACCGCTGGGAAATATGAACTGGAGGCCCTTGAACTGATAAACCGCTTGTTTGAAGAGGGACATGACACTCTTGTGATGGCGGGAGGATCGGGGTTTTATGTGGATGCCCTTGTGAATGGCCTGGACGATTTTCCATCTGCAGACCTTCAGCTGCGTGGCGAACTAATGGCACGTCTTCAGGAGGAAGGTGTGGAATCACTCAGACTTGAGCTCAAGGCTCTCGATCCTGAAAGCTATGAAACGATAGATATAGCAAACGGTCAGCGTGTGGTCCGTGCTCTTGAGGTATGCCTTATGACAGGCAGACCGTTCTCGTCATTCAAGACGGCATCTCGCAAATCCCGTGATTTCGAAATAGAAAAGATCGGTCTTGTGAGACCTCGCGAAGTGCTGTATGACAGGATCAACCGTCGCGTGATCCAGATGATCGATGACGGTCTGGTGGACGAGGTCCGATCACTTACGCAATACCGCGACCTCGCGGCCCTTCAGACCGTAGGCTATAAGGAAATATTCGATTGGTTTGATGGTACTACTGACAGTCTGGACCGCGCCATGGAACTCATCCAGCGCAACACCCGACACTATGCCAAGCGCCAGCTCTCCTACTGGAACCGTGATAAGGATATCCGTTGGATAGAACTTTAGTTCGCCACTTCGCAGAGGAATTTGATGCGGACAAGGCGCACTTCCATTTCGTCATAATCATCCTTGAGGTCTTCCATGACGGTGGCCAGATCGTCCGATTCCGCTTCATCGTGGAAATAATCATATATTTCTTCTATCACATCCTCATCAAGCGTCTGCTCGAGATAATAGTCAAGATTGAGTTTGGTTCCGGAATATACGATAGCCTCGATCTCGTCCAGAAGTTCTTCCATTTCCAGTCCTTTGGCATCTGCAATGTCCTCAAGAGGAAGCCTTCTGTCCACGCTCTGGATTATGTATACCTTGTTGACGGACTTGTTGACGATGGACTTCATCACGAAGTCGTCAGGTCTGTCTATCTCATTCTCTTCCACATACTTGGCGATCAGTTCAAGGAATTCCTTGCCGAACTTCTTCGCCTTTCCTTCTCCCACTCCCTGACAGTTCTTCAGTTCGTCTACGGTGATAGGGTACATTATGGACATGTCTTCCAATGAAGGGTCTCCGAAGATGACCCATGGCTGAAGTCCGCGCTTTCTTGCGACATCCTTCCTGAGGTCCTTGAGCATTGCGAGAAGCGTCGGGTCTCCTCCTCCGCCTCCACGGGCCGCTGCCGCTGCAGCTGCGTTGTCGTCGTCATCATCCTCTCCTTCAGAGAACTCCCTGTCTTCCGTAAGCATGAGGGTATATGGCTTTTCATAGAATGCCTTGCCTTCATCGGTGGCAGAGATCAGACCATATGATTCGATGTCCTTATGAAGGAAGTGCAGCACAAGTCCCTGATGGATCACTGCGTTCCAGAACCTTACAGAGTGGTCCTTGCCGGCTCCGAAGAGTTCGAGCTTGTCGTGTTTATATGACTTTATTATTGAATTGATTTCGCCGGCGAGAATATTGGCGAGATGTTCCATCTTGAATCTTTCAGGAAGGCTTTCGATCAACTCGATGACCATTGTCATCTCCTCCTTGCCGTCAAACTGCTTCTTAGGGTGCAGGCAGTTGTCACATGCTCCGCAGTTCTCTACCTCGTAGTTCTCTCCGAAATAATTCAGAAGAAGCTTCCTGCGGCAGGAATTCGATTCTGCATATGCGACGGTTTCCATCAGGAGCTGCTTTCCGATCTCCTGCTCGGCTATAGGCTTGCCCTGCATGAACTTCTCGAGCTTCTGGATATCCTTGTAGCTGTAGAAGGTTATGCATTGGCCTTCCTTGCCGTCTCGTCCTGCACGTCCTGTTTCCTGATAGTATCCTTCTATGCTCTTGGGGATGTCGTAGTGGATTACAAAACGGACATCCGGCTTGTCGATGCCCATTCCGAATGCAATCGTGGCGACGATGACGTCGATTTCCTCCATCAGGAATTTGTCCTGGTTGTCAGCTCGTGTCTTGGCGTCAAGTCCTGCGTGATATGGAGCTGCCTTGATGCCGTTGATGTTAAGAAGCTCCGCCAGCTCTTCCACCTTCTTTCTGCTGAGACAGTAGATGATGCCTGACTTGCCGGCATTCTGCTTTATATATTTGATGATATCTCTCTTAGGGTCGGACTTGTCCCTTATTTCATAATACAGATTAGGGCGGTTGAACGATGACTTGAAGACAGTTGCGTCGCTCATTCCGAGGTTCTTGAGTATGTCACTCTGAACCTTTGGTGTAGCGGTTGCTGTGAGGGCTATTATAGGTGCTGTTCCGATCTCTTCGACGATATTTCGGATTCGACGGTATTCTGGTCTGAAGTCATGTCCCCATTCCGAAATGCAATGGGCTTCGTCGACAGCATAGAAGGAAATCTTTATCTCCTTCAGCATGGCGACATTCTCGGCCTTGGTAAGCGATTCCGGAGCGACGTAAAGCAGCTTGGTCGCACCGGACAGAAGGTCATTCCTGACTTCGGTAATCTGTGCCTTGTTCAAGGATGAGTTCAGGAAGTGTGCGATGCCGTCGTTTCCTGCAACAAATCCTCTGATGGCATCCACCTGATTCTTCATGAGGGCGATGAGAGGGGAAATCACGATCGCGGTTCCTTCCATCACCAATGCAGGAAGCTGATAACAGAGCGACTTGCCGCCACCCGTAGGCATCAGCACAAAGGCATTCTTCTTATCAACAAGATGTCTGATAATACGTTCCTGATCGGCTTTGAATGAGTCAAAGCCGAAGAACTCCTTCAGTTTGGCGTGAAGTACAGAAGAATCGATAGTCATAACCTTATCATTTGGTTTACTAAGTTAACTAAATTTTCCAGAGAAATCCAAAAAAAAGTTTCAAAGTCTATTAATATCGGCTTATGGTTAGCGCGTATTCAAAAAATCGTTATATTTGCACGATGTATTTGAAAAATATCAACTTATAATAATTAGACAAAAATGAAGACAATCAAGATTATCGCAGCAGCGCTCGCAGCAATGACAATGGTTATGTCTTGCAAGAGCCAGGGAGATGCAGAGCTCAAGGATATGCTTCCAAGAGCATCTGAAATCGATTCAGTAAGCTACCTCGTCGGTATCCAGCTCGGTTCATTCCTCAAGGGTCAGCTTGCAGTTGAGAATCCATCAGAGATCAACCTCGCAGAGGTGAAGAAGGGTATGATCGATGTGATCAAGGGTGAGGATCCTAAGGGATACAACGACACTACTTTCGCCAAGCAGTTCAAGGTGAGCCCTTATGATATGCAGAAGGTTCTCGGTGCTTACATCCAGAAGAAGATGGATTACAAGGCAGAGAAGAATCGTATCGCAGGCGAGAAGTTCCTTTCTGAGAATGCTCTCAAGGAGACAGTTGACACTACAGCAAGCGGCCTTCAGTATACAATCGTAAGCGAGGGTGCAGCTGAGAAGGTTCAGCCACAGGACACTGTATGGGTAAACTACAAGGGTACTCTCCTTGATGGTACTGTATTCGACGAGAACGAGAACACTCAGTTCGTTGCAAACAGGGTGATTAAGGGTTGGACAGAAGGTCTCGGCCTCCTCGGAGAGGGTGGAAAGGCTACTCTCTACATCCCTTCAGACCTTGCATATGGTCAGAGAGGAAACCGTGGCATCGAGCCTAACTCAGTTCTCATCTTCGACGTTGAGGTCCTCAAGGTAGGTAAGTTCGTTCCAAAGGAAGAGACTAAGTAATGGAACTTGAAGGTAGGATAAACCGAAAACTGAATGTCCAGACAGGTACTTCTGCAAGAGGTGCCTGGTCCAAGCAGGAATTCGTTCTTGAATATCAGGAAGGCAACTTCCCTTCTCAGGTATGTATGAACGTCTGGGGAGATGATAAAGTCAAGGAACTCGACAGATATCAGGTAGGCGACAGGGTGAAGGTTTCCTTCAATCTGAGCAGCCGTGAATACAACGGCAGATGGTATACCGATATCAGGGCGTGGCGTATCGAACCTCTGAATGCCGCTCCGGCAGAAATACCGGTGCCGATGCCATCTGTGGATGATATGCCTCCACCATTGTCAGATGACGACCTGCCATTCTAGGACATCCTGAATATCATAAAAAAGCCTCACGCTATGTGGGGCTTTTTCTTATAAATGTATTAAATTTGCAGTTTAAGCATTAACGCTATTGAATATGATAACATTTGGATACAGCAGCAGGTTCTCCGGACCTTTAAGAGCTCTGGTCTTCATCGCTTTAGGCATTATGCTCGTGGTGACCAAGGCTAATGCGATGGAATTGGTCGTGAAGGTGGTTGCAGCCTTCATATTGGCGTCAGGATTGGTTTCGTTTATTCTGGGATACAAGAAGAGACAGGACGGTTCTATGCCGCTTCTCGGTTTCAATGCATTGGTTAATATTGTCATAGCGGTACTGCTTTTCCTGTTTTCAGGTCCGGCTTCCCGCCTTATCAGCTATCTGATCGGAATGACTCTGTTCGGTTTCGGACTTTTCCAGATCATCGTTCTGTTCAGTGCACGCAGGAACTTCCCGGGCGGATGGACAATGTTCATACTGCCTGTCATGGTGGCTCTTGCCGGTGCTTTCATCTTCTTCTATCCTAAGGTAATGGGAGAGAGCATAGGACTTGTTGCAGGTATTGCCCTGATGTTTTACGGATTATCCGAGCTTATCGCCTCATTCAGGATGAGCAAGGTGGTCGAGTCGGAAACTCCGGATGAGCAGGAGATAGATCAGATAGACGAACAATAGCAGATGATACCACAGGAAACGGTCGACAGAATCCTGGATCTTGCGCAGATCGAGGACGTTGTAGGTGATTTCGTGACCCTCAAGCGGGCCGGAGCCACCTATAAGGCGTGTTGTCCGTTTCATAATGAGAAGACTCCTTCTTTTGTGGTTTCACCGTCAAAAGGCATATATAAATGTTTCGGCTGCGGCAAGTCCGGAACAGCTGTGGGGTTTGTGATGGAGCATGAGAGCATGACTTATGTCGAGGCTCTCAGATATCTTGCCCGTAAATACAATGTCGAGATAATCGAGAAGGAAGAAAGTGCCGAAGATATAGCAAAGCGTCAGAGGAACGAAAGCCTTCTGTTAGTTTCCGAGTTTGCAGGAGAGTTCTTCCGAAAGAGCATGGAGACTCAGGAAGGTCAGACCATTGCTTATCAATATTTCAGAAGCAGGGGACTGCAGGATGACACCATAAGGAAATACGGCCTTGGATGGGCCCCTGTGTCGAGACATTCGTTTGTTGATGCTGCGCGTGCGGCAGGATACAAGGAAGAATATCTTCTTGATACGGGTCTGTGCAAGAAATATGATGACGGAAGGGTTGTGGATACATTCTGCGACCGTGTGATGTTTCCTATTCATTCGGTAAGCGGACGTGTGATTGCATTTGGCGGCCGCACATTGAAGTCAGACAAGAACATCCCTAAATACGTAAACTCCAAGGAAACGGAGATTTACGTCAAGAGCAAGTCTCTTTACGGAATATATTTCGCCAAGAATGAGATTTCGCGTCAGGACAAGTGTATCCTGGTGGAAGGATATCTGGATGTGCTGTCGATGCATCAGCTTGGAATCAGGAATGTCGTCGCATCCAGCGGCACCTCACTTACGGTTGAGCAGATAAGGCTTATACGTAAGTTTTCCAACAATGTAACCATCATATACGATGGCGACGGCGCTGGTATCAAGGCCGCCCTGAGAGGAATAGACCTTGTGCTCAAGGAGGGCCTGAATGTCAAGATAGTGCTGCTTCCTGACGGTCAGGATCCTGATGATTTCTCAAAGAAGCATAGTCTGGAGGAGGTTCAGGAATATATTGCAGCCAATGAACGGGATTTTATCGATTTCAAGACGGAGCTGCTTCTTGGTGAGGCTGGCGGAGATCCTCTGAAGAGGGCCAATCTCATCAATGACATTGCGGATACGATAGCCTTGATGCCGGATGCGGTGGTGAGAGCCGTATATGTAAGGGCAAGCGCAGAGAAATTTGAAATAGATGAACGTATTCTTGCAGACAGGATTTCCCGTTCGCGGACCAATATGCTTGAGGCTGAGCTGAAGCAGCGTGAAAGGGATGCGTATGTAGCCCCTCCGGTGGATTATGTTCCTGAGATGGATGCCGAGCCGGTTCCATACTTTCCTGAGCAGGAAATAAGACATGAGGGCCCGGTTGTCATAACCGAGCCGTTGCTCGAGCCTTGTGAAAAGGAACTCCTGGGTTTTGTTCTTCAGGAAGGCTGCACGGAACTTGAATTCGACCGGGATTCGAAATATTATGTGGAGGGCCAGACTTCCAATGTCGCTGAGTTTATAGATGCCGCTCTTGCGGGGGATTCCATAGATTTCTGCAATCCTTCCTATGCAAAGACATACGAGGCTTATTTCGCATATTATGGTGAAGGCCTGTCACAGGCTCAGATCCAGCAGCGTCTGCTGAACAGCATGGATGAAGAGATTGCAGCAGTTGCGAAGGAACTTCTGATCGAAAAGTATCAGATAACGGTTAAGAACTATGAGCAGTCCATGACATCTGTTGCTTCGAGACTTGTGATGTTTGTGCCGAAGTCCTTGATTGCATATCAATGCAAGAGGGTGGAGCAGGAGGTTCAGGAGAAGATGAAGGCATTGGCTTCCGTCCAGGAACACGATGCCATGGAGGGACTTCTTATAGAAATCCAGAACCTGAATAAAGTCAAGACGAGGCTCAACAACGAACTGGGTAGAGTATAAATAAACAATAAACATATGAGCAAGAAATTCAACAGAACACTGGTGACCTGTGCGCTTCCATACGCCAACGGTCCCGTGCACATCGGTCACCTCGCCGGTGTATACGTACCTGCAGACATCTATGTGAGGTATTTGAGAATGAGGGGAGAGGATGTGCTGTATGTCTGCGGATCGGATGAGCACGGAGTGCCTATCACCATCAAGGCGCAGAAGGAGGGATGCACTCCGCAGGATATCGTGGACAGATATCACAAGATCATCAAGAATTCATTCACAGGACTCGGAATCAACTTCGACATATATTCGAGGACATCTTCGAAGACTCACCACAAGAACGCCTCTGACTTCTTCAGGAAGCTCTATGAGGAGGGCAAGTTCATAGAGAAGGTGAGCGAGCAATACTATGACGAGGAGACCAAGACCTTCCTCGCTGACCGCTACATCACCGGCACCTGCCCGCGCTGCGGTGCGGAGGGCGCCTATGGCGACCAGTGCGAGAAGTGCGGTGCGACCCTCAGCCCGGACGAACTGATCAACCCTAAGTCGGCTCTCAGCGGCGGCGAACTCGTCAAGAAGGAGACCAAGCATTGGTATCTGCCTCTCGACCAGTATGAAGGCTGGCTCTCTGAGTGGATCCTCGACGGACACAAGGAGTGGAGGAGCAATGTATACGGCCAGTGCAAGAGCTGGATCGACGGCGGTCTTCAGCCGCGTGCCGTGAGCCGTGACCTCAACTGGGGCGTCCCTGTGCCTGTAGAAGGCTCTGATGGCAAGGTCCTCTATGTGTGGTTCGATGCCCCTATAGGATATATCTCCAACACTCAGGAACTCCTTCCTCAGTCATGGGAGAAGTGGTGGAAGAGCGAGGATACAAAGCTCGTTCACTTCATCGGAAAGGACAACATCGTATTCCACTGCATCGTGTTCCCTTCAATGCTGAAGGCTGACGGCAGCTACATTCTTCCGGACAACGTTCCTGCAAACGAGTTCCTCAACCTTGAGGGCGACAAGATCTCTACCTCACGAGGATGGGCCGTATGGCTCCACGAATATCTCGAGCAGTTCCCTGGACAGGAGGACGTGCTCCGCTATGTTCTCACTGCCAATGCTCCTGAGACAAAGGACAACGACTTCTCATGGAAGGACTTCCAAGCACGCAACAACAGCGAGCTTGTGGCTATCCTCGGAAACTTCGTGAACCGTGCTGTGGTTCTTACACATAAGTATTTTGACGGCAAGGTGCCTGCAGACCTCAAGCCGGAGGCTGTGGATGCAGAGACTCTGGCCCAGATCCAGCCACTCAAGGAGGAGATGCAGCGCTACCTGGACGGCTACAAGTTCCGCGAGGCCCTCAAGGAGGCCATGAACATTGCCCGTCTCGGAAACAAGTATCTCACAGACACCGAGCCATGGAAGGTTGCCAAGACAGACATGGACAGGACAGCTTCTATCCTGAATGTTTCTCTCCAGATATGCGCATCCCTCGCAGTTGCGTTCGAGCCGTTCCTCCCATTCTCGGCAGAAAAGCTCCGCAGCATCCTCAATGTAGGCATCGTAGCGGGTACAGACCATCGCGAAGGCGAAGCGTATGATGTCATTCCGAGCGAAGTCGGGGAATCTCCATACCTTAATCGTTACAAGGCAGGTGAAGGTGCCGCACTTCATACAACACATTGTGCAGACTCACGTCAATGCGAGGATAATAGTGCCTCATGTCATTGCGAGGAGCGTAGCGACGTGGCAATCTCCCTCTCATGGGACGACCTCGGCAAGCCGTCACTCCTCCCTGCAGGCCATCAGCTCAACCCTGCAACCCTTCTCTTTGCCAAGATCGAAGACGAGGTAGTAGACGCTCAGATCGCACGCCTTGAGGCGATCCGCGCAGAGCGCGAGGCGGCCGCAAAGGCAGCTGAGGCAGCTGTGGTCACTCCTCAGAAGGAAGAGTGTACATTCGACGACTTCCAGAAGATGGACATAAGGACAGCTACAGTCCTCGAGGCAGAGCGTGTTCCAAAGACCGACAAGCTCCTGAAGCTTACAATCGACACAGGCATCGACAAGAGGGTGATCGTGTCAGGCATCGCCGAGCAGTATTCTCCGGAGGAGATGGTCGGCAAGCAGATCTGCATTCTCGCCAACCTTGCACCGCGCAAGATCCGTGGCATCGAGTCCAAGGGAATGATCCTCATGGCTCGTCAGAACGATGGTAAGATGCGTTTCATCACTCCGCAGGAGACTCTCTGCAACGGAGCGGAAATAGGATAATATCATGAAGAACATTTTTAGAATCATTGCAGTTGCAGTGCTCCTGTCGGGCGCTGTGACTGCTTTCGCACAAGGCTATGGCCGTTATGAGGTGCGATGGGGAAAGGTCTACTATGGCAATGTGGAACTTCGCGATGCGGATGCCAGGACTATCCAGGATCTGGGGTATGGTTACGCAAAGGACTGCTGCAATGTCTACTGGCAAGGTCAGGTCCTTCCATATGTCGATCCGACATATTTCAGACTCAATGACCGTTATGCCGACAGACCTCCTTTGAAGCATGAGCCGGGCGGAAGGCCGGGATATGGTCATTACGACAATTATGGATATATCGTCACCGGCAATGCTGTACTTTTCAACGGCAGACTGGTTCCGGGCGCAAGAGCGTCATCTTTCAAGGATCTGGGATGGGGATATGCTGTAGATACATACAATGTATATTATTGCGGTGAGGTCATCCAGGGAGCATCTGTCCGTAATTTCAAGGTCGTAAAGGACGGCTATGCAAAGAACAGCTACGATGTGTACTACCTCGGACAGAAGATCCATGGAGCGGTGCCTTCGTCCTTCAAGCTGCTGTCGGACGGCTATGCAAAGGATTCGTTCAGCGTATATTATTGCGGTGAGAAGATACATCAGGCAAATGTGTATACCTTCAAGGTCCTTCGTGGCGGATATGCACAGGATATATTCCATTCATACTATCTTGGCAAGGTTCTGAAATAGGACAATGATAAAGACCGAATATTATAAGGATCTGACGAAGATGAACACCTTCGGAATGAAGGTGAAGGCGCGCTGCTTCATGGAATATGATTCGGTGGCTGACCTTGTGGACATAGAGTTCGAGGAGCTGGCCCGCCCGGTGCTGCACATCGGCGGCGGCAGCAACCTCCTCTTCACCGATGACTTCAAAGGCACAGTCCTGCACTCGAAGATCAACTTCATCGAGGTCCTGGATGATTCCCCATGTCATAGCGAGGAGCGTAGCGACGTGGCAATCTATGTCTCCGTCGGCGCCGGCGTAGTCTTCGACGACTTCTGCGCATGGGCGGCCAAGGAAGGTCTCTGGGGAGTGGAGAATCTGTCATATATTCCAGGAGAGGTGGGAGCTTCAGCTGTCCAGAACATAGGCGCTTATGGCGTCGAGGTCAAGGATGTGATCCATAAGGTATATTGCTATGACACTGTCGAGGAGGAGTTTGTGAATTTCTCTGTCGAGGAGTGTGAGTATGGCTATCGTGATTCGATTTTCAAGGACCCGGAGATCAAGGGTAGGTATATCGTTACTCATGTGGTGTTTGCGTTGAGTCGTGAGCCGAGGCCGGTGCTGGATTATGGGCATCTTCGTGAGGCGGTTGCCGAAGCGATGTCACATTCCTGCGACCCCCGCCCTCGTGAACTCGGGCACCCCCTAGCCGGGGGTGGCATGTCGCATCCATGTGACAACGCTTCGGACACGGTTGCAGACTGTCATTTCGAGCGGAGCGGCAGCGGAGACGAGAAATCTCTGACACCAGCAATGATCAGGAAAGTGATCATCAAGATCAGGAAGGAGAAGTTGCCAGAGCCTTCTGTCATGGGAAGCGCCGGCAGTTTCTTCAAGAATCCGGTCATCACGATGGAGCACTATCTGCGCATAGAGGCAGCGGCAAAAGCCGAACACGGCCCTGACTATAAGGTACCGCATTATGACTTGCCTGACGGTATGGTCAAAGTCCCGGCAGCATGGATGATCGAGCAGTGCGGCTGGAAGGGCAGGCGCAGCGGTGGAGCCGCCGTCTATGACAAGCAGCCGCTGGTGATAGTCAACTACACCGGAGAAGCATACCCGGAGGAAATCATAGGACTGGAGCGCCGCATCATAGCGTCAGTAAAAGCAAAATTCGGCGTAGACCTTCACCCGGAAGTGGAACACATATGATTGGTAGGTTAAACACGCGCGGATTTGTAACTGACTGAATTACAGACTGTTGAAAGTCAAGGTGCACTTAACCCCCGCTTTAAAGAAGGGGTTAAACACAAAGTATTTTGCAAATAGTTGATTATTAAGGCGTTAGAAACAAAGGTGCGCTAGACCTAAGAATAGAGTATAAACTTTTAAACTAAATAATTATGAAGACTGTGTATGATATGAGGCGTGTATGGACGCTTGTCTCTGTTGTTTTTGTTATGGCTGCCATGGTTGGCGGTCTGACCGGATGTTCGCTTTGCGGTGTGGATGGTGATGAGGAAGGCGTGTTCATCAAGAAGCCGTACATCTTCGGAAAGGGCGGTGTGGATCCGCAGGCTCTGGTCGAAGGATCGGAGTGGAAGGTGTTCTCTACTGACTTCGTGACATATAAGAATGTGCCGGTGAAGTATACGGAGACATTCGATGACGTGTTCTGCGATGACAATACTCCGCTTGACCTCAGCGCGCATCTTACCCTGAGGATCCAGAGGGGAAAGTCTCCTGTTCTTCATATGAATTACGGTCCTGACTGGTATAGCAACAACATCAAGGAGAATTTCCGCGAGATCGTGCGTAACTTCATCAGTACCTATGACATGTACACCCTGGTGAGCAACCGCGAGGTGTATGATTCTGTGAAAGTGGACATCACAGAGAAGCTTCATGAATATATCGTAAGACTGGACGGTGACAAGGAGTTTCCTGTGGAAATCGTGAACGTCGTTGTGGACAAGGCGAAGCCGAACAGCGAGGTCATGGCCGAGCTGAACAAGACGGCGACGATGGCGCAGCAGAAGCAGACCCAGCTCAAGCAGCAGGAGATGGAGGAGCAGAGGCGCATCACCGAGAACAAGCGTGCGCTTGCGGACAAGGAGTACCAGCGTCAGATGGGCCTGTCTCCGGAGCAGTTCATAGCGCTGCGCGCCCTTGAACTTGAGAACCTCAAGGTCGAGATGGTCCGCGACAAGCCGAACGTGAATGTGGATGTCCTTCTGGGCAACCATTCAAATTCATTCTGGGACATAAAGAAGAAATAACATAATATGAGTTCATTTGTAGTAGAAGGCGGTTATAAGCTCAGCGGAACCATCAGGCCGCAGGGTGCCAAGAACGAGGCCCTGCAGATAATCAGCGCGGTGCTTCTGACCAAGGAGGAGGTCAAGATTTCCAACATTCCGGAGATTCTTGACATCAAGAACCTGATCATCCTCCTCGAGGGAATGGGCGTCAAGGTCACCCGCCACGAGAAGGGCGTATACACATTCAAGGCTGACGAGATCGATGCCGAATATGTGATGAGCGCTGACTTTGTGGCGAAGTGTGCCAAGCTCCGTGGCTCCGTGATGGTCGTAGGACCGCTCCTCGCCCGTTTCGGCAGGGCGTATTTCCCTAAGCCGGGCGGAGACCAGATCGGCCGCCGCAGGGTCGATACGCACATCATAGGCTTCATGAACCTCGGTGCCGAACAGGAGTACGACATGGACAAGAAGGCCTTCTATCTCCATCTGTCTGAGGGCAGGAAGCTCCAGGGCCGCTATATGCTTCTCGACGAAGCGTCGGTTACCGGTACTGCCAACATCGTGATGGCTGCAACTCTGGCTGAAGGTGTTACGACAATCTATAATGCAGCATGCGAACCATATCTCCAGCAGCTGTGCAAGATGCTGGTGAGGATGGGTGCGGATATCAAGGGCATAGGCTCTAACCTTCTCACAATCACTGGAGTGAAATCTCTTGGAGGCACACAGCATACCATACTTCCGGACATGATCGAGATCGGCTCGTTCATAGCTCTGGCAGCCATGAACAGAAGTTCCATCACTATCAAGGATGTGGCCTATGATGAGCTGGGAATGATTCCTGATGTGTTCCGTAAGCTCGGCGTGAAGCTCGAGCGTCGCGGTGATGACATCTTCGTTCCGGAGCAGGAAAGCTACGAGATAGACTCGTTCATGGATGGCTCGATCCTGAATATTGCGGATGCACCATGGCCGGGCATTTCTCCTGACCTCCTCAGCGTGATCCTCGTGATGGCAACCCAGTGCAAGGGCAGCGTCCTCATCCATCAGAAGATGTTCGAGAGCCGCCTCTTCTTCGTGGACAAGCTCATAGACATGGGCGCGCAGATCATCCTTTGCGACCCGCATAGGGCTGTAGTGGTCGGTCATGACCACCGCTACCAGCTCCGCGCCGGCAAGATGGCCTCTCCTGACATCCGCGCCGGCATCGCCCTGCTGATCGCCGCCATGTCTGCCAAGGGTACAAGCGTCATCAGCAACATTGACCAGATCGACAGAGGCTACGAAGACATAGACATCCGTCTGAATGCTCTAGGAGCAAGAATCACCCGACAGTAGTCTGGTGTGTAAATTATTGCTGGACAGCTGTTTATGAAAACTGCGTGCTCCCTTTGGGGAGCACGCAGTTTCTGTATTGTGCTGATATTCAGTTGGTTGTGTGCCAGCGGGTTTTGCGCTATTTTTTTCGGATGATGTTCAGGCCGTCGCGCAGGGGCATGATTACTGATTCCACGCGCGGGTCGGCAGAGACCATGTCGTTGAAGCGGGCTATGCCCTGGGTCTGCTTGTCCTGCGGGAGGGGATCCTGGCAGACCTTGCCGTCCCAGAGGACGTTGTCTGCAAGGATGAGGCCGCCGGGACGGACCATGTCGAACACAAGGTCGTAGTATTCGCAGTATTCGCGCTTGTTGGCGTCCATGTAGACTATGTCATATAACTTGTCAGGGTCGGCTTCCATGCCATCAGCGATGCCCATTTCTGACCGCATTGCTGCAAGCGTCTCCTTGCAGTCTCCGATATGGAGAGATACTCTGTCGGCAACTCCTGCGCGGTCGAATCCCTCAAGAATGAGATCTTCGAGCTCGTCGTTCAGCTCGAGCGTGTCGAGGTGTCCGTCTTCCGGCATGGCCATGGCAAGGCATATTGCGGAATATCCTGTGAATGTGCCGAGCTCAAGTATGCGCCTGGCTCCGCTGGTCTTCACGATTATGCGGAGCAGCTCGCCCTGAATCGCTCCGGAAAGCATCCTGGCATGGTTGGTCCTGATATGGGTCTGCTTCTCCACCCAGTCCAGAGCCTCACCTTGAGCACTCGCATGCTCCTCAATATATTTATAAACCTTCTCCATTATATATAAATAAGTCTTGACAGTTTTTCGGGATTGAAGATGGTGCGGGCCATTTCCCGGATGTCTTCGGCGCTTACAGCCTGTACCAGTTCCTTGTTCTCCTTTCCTGTGCTGATCTTGCCGTAAGCCAGAAGCCCTTTGCCCATTGAAAGACACTGCGTCTCTCCGTTGTCGCCGCTAATGGCCAGCTGACCCAGCAACTGCTTCTTGGCGGCCTTCAGTCTTCTGTCGGACAACAGTTCGTCCTGAAGTTTCCGGAGTTCCTTGTCGATTGCTTTCAAGCATTTGTCCAGATTGAGCTTGTCGCATCCCAGGCTGATTGCAACTATGCCGGTATCCGAGTATTGCGTGTAGCCGCATTCTACGCCATATACCCAGCCGTGCTTCTCACGTAATGATGCGTTCAGAATCGAGTTGCTGGCCGGACCTCCCAGTATGTTGCATAACAGCACGGTGGCTATTCTTTCCCTTTCCTGATAAAGAGACGGGGCAATGCCTCCTATGATGCAGTTCGCCTGATGGTTCCTCTTGTTGACTGTTATGTCAAAAGGCTCAGCTGCCGGAGGTGTACAAGGGACGTCGTTTGCGCCAGCGTTAATTTCTTCACTGAAAAACTTGCTGCATAGACTGATGACATCCTTTTCAAGTTTCTTTTCATCAATGTCCGCAACGATAGTGAAAGCCATCTTGGAAGGTGTGAACTTTTCCTTGACAAAACGTACCAGTTCATTCTGGGTGATCTTCTTGACAGAAGCCTTCGTGCCCAGTATGTTCCCGCTTAAAGGATGACCTTTGAAAAGTTTTTCCTCAAATCTGTCATAGATGTCTTCCGACGGGGTGTCCTTGTATGAATGTATTTCATCTGTCACGACCCCTTTCTCGGTGTTTATCTCATGCTCCGGGAACGTCGGACAGGTCGCTAGTTCCAGCAGAAGCGCTGCCGCTTTCTTCAGGTCTTCCTTGAGTACGGTTGCATGGAACACTATCTCTTCCTTGGTTGTAAAGGCATTGAGCTCACCTCCCAGCCGGTCAAGATAACTGTTGATAGCCGATGCGCGCCTGTTGGTCGTGCCTTTGAAGATGGTATGTTCTACAAAATGCGCAATTCCCCCGTGGAAACCCGCCTCATCCCTCGTTCCGCACTTTATGCTTAAAGCACAATATCCTACGGCAGATCCGCTACGCTTTACAGCGTATTTCATTCCGCACTTTGCTGTACCGCTGATCATAAGGTCCCTACTTTCTTCCTCTGTATGAATTGATCCTCTTGATGTCCTCAGCCAGGAATCCGGGACCGAATTTCTTGCTTATCTTATGTCTGCGGTAATAGTAAAGCTCATTGGTCTGTGTATTTATGAGCATCTTGTAGCAGTATGAACCAGGCTGTGGAGTGGTAGGGGATACTGTGTAGCTTACAAGAGTGTTAGGCTCAAGCTCAAAGACATATCCGTCGGCTGTGTCCTCGTCGGTGATGACCATGTCTGAGTCGAAATTGAGGTCTCTGAACTCTCTGGTGATCTCGTTGCTGAGGTCATTTTCCGAAAATATGATCTCCATTCCGGCAGCCTTGTGCAGGTTCATTGAATAGTTGCTGAGACCGGTATATCCACTGATGTCCTTCTCCATGGACTCGAGGGTATAACTCTGGATGATGTCCAGAAGTACAGGCAGGAACACGAACTCGCGTCCTGACGGGTCTTCTGTCGGGCAGATAGGAATTGATACTACTTCAAGCAGTCCGTTTATGCCTCCCGATGCGCCGTTTCCTCCTTTCACAAGAGTGAGAAGGTCGATGCCCGGCCCGTCCTCTTTCTTGAATTTGCCGCTCACTGTCAGGAGAAAATAGTAGTCATCATAATATTTGAGCTTCTCGAATTCTTCCAGAGTACAGAATTCGTATGGAGACACTCTCCATTTGTTTGCCACATCGCTCTTGAGCGATGAATCCAGGAAAGAGTTTCCGGTCAGCACGACCTTTGTAATCTTCTCAGTAAAGTCTCCGATCTTGACCTTCTTGGTGTTGATCTGGGCCTGGGCACTCGTAATGACAGGAATGACCAGTGCTGTAAGTAGAATCAGTATTTTTCTCATCGTGATTTAATGTATATCGGCATTCGGGCACAAAGTTACAAAAATAGTGCTATATTTGTAAGTTGACCAAAGAACAATTATGGCTCAGTATATAGTATCAGCAAGAAAATACAGACCGGATTCCTTCGGGACCCTTATCGGTCAGGACAATATCGCTCAGACGCTCAAGAATTCGATCTTGAGAGGACAGCTTGCGCATGCCTATCTTTTCTGCGGACCGCGTGGAGTGGGCAAGACCACCACGGCGCGCATTTTTGCGAAAATGATAAACTGCTCCAACCCGTCTGCGGACATGGAGCCGTGCGGCACCTGCGAATCATGCCAGTCCTTTGCAGAAGGCCGTTCGTATTGCATTCACGAGCTGGATGCCGCATCGAACAATGGCGTCGAAGATATCAAGACCCTGATGGATCAGGTGCGCATCCCTCCTCAGGTCGGAAGGTACAGCGTGTACATCATCGATGAGGTCCATATGCTTTCGCAGGCTGCCTTCAACGCTTTTCTCAAGACTCTCGAGGAACCGCCTGCACATGCAATATTCATTCTTGCCACTACTGAGAAACATAAGATTCTTCCTACCATCCTGTCACGTTGTCAGACATATGACTTCAACAGGATCACAGTAGAGAATATTGTCAGAAATCTTCGCATGGTCGCCTCCAGTGAAGGTGTGACTATCGATGATGAGTCTCTTCATGTGATTGCGCACAAGGCTGACGGTGCTATGCGTGATGCGCTGACTATCTTTGACCAGACAGTCGCGTTCTGCGGAACAGATGTGAAATACGAGGACGTTCTCCGCAATCTTAACGTTCTGGATTATGAGTACAGCTTTTCATTGGTTGATGCTTTTCTGAAAGGAGACTATCCTTCAGCATTGCTGGCATTCGATGAAATCCTGACCAAAGGTTTCAACGCTCTTCATTTCGTGGCGGCGCTTTCTTCGCATCTGCGTGACCTGATAGTCAGCAAGAGCGGTGGTCTGGAAGC
>SUYV01000037.1 GCA_015060255.1 Bacteroidales bacterium
CAGCCGGCCTTTCCAAGCAATAAAACAATTGAAAGTGATGTGTAATATGAATGTTATGAAAATCAACTCTGCTCAACATATACCATATTGAACAGAGGTACGGTTCTGTTCATGGTACAGGTATACGTCATATTGTCCTGCATGTGGAAATATCTGACATATGGATACTCCCATGACAGATGGACAGGCCAGATTTTCTGACCGTCATCTCCTTCCACGGATATCTCGACCGTACAGTCCATAGATATAGGATGCGCACTATGCTGAAACTTATCCCCATCCTTCTTGTCTTCAAATGATTGGGCATATATTGCATCCATCGCCTCCTTGAGTACGCCTCCATCTGCAGAAGCCGCATCATTGAAGCCCACTACAGGCACCCCTGTCATGGTCTTGTCAAAGTCAGCAGAACAATAATTATCCTGTGCAGCTCCCCAAATTCCTTTGGGATCAGTCTGCACATATCCCTGCACCGTCCCATAAAAACGAAACTTCAATGTCATGCCTGACGAAATCCATCTGGAATTATCAGTATATACCCTCAAGTCATTTTCATCGTGCCAGAACAGAAGCCTCAGAATCGAATAATTCTCGCAATAGCTTTTCATGAGCCCCATATTCAATGGTGTGACATTAGGATAATGCAGCAGGTAATTTCCTGGAGAAGAAAGAATTGCATCATTGCTGCACAGCCATATACCCTTGCTGTCCCAATCGGAAAGATAAAGTGTATCATAAAACCCCGACCCGTTACTGAGAGAATTTATCAAAGTGACTTCTTTATTTTTCAAGCCATAGCCTCCTGCAAGCGTCACATCCACCATATGATACATCCTGTCATTTCCATACTCATCATAGATCTGCGATTTCAGTATATCCTCCGTTTCTATTCCATCAAGAGGATAGACTCCGCTTCCCGGACACTCCAGTTCGGAACATGAAGCATACAACGGCATCGCACTCCCGTTTATCTGACCTGTAATATAGGTGACATCGGTACGTTTCAAGGTATTCTTCACATACGTCGCCAGTTCATCGGTCAGAGAAGACGGACTCCATGCATGATTGGTATCAATCATCTGATATGCAGATATTTCAAGAGGCAGCTCAGATGCATTGTCCACAACGATGGAAAGCTGGCAATCATGATATCCGGCCCATCCGTTATCCACAATCTTCAAAGTTATCGGAAACATCCCCAGTCCTGCGAGCAGGCTTTTGTTGATTCTGAAATTATCTTCCTGAATCGCCACATTGAAAAGTATTCTCTCACCACATACTTTAGCCAGAGCATATGAAAGATCAGCATCAGAACCTTCATTCACGCATCTCAATGAAACAATAGAGCAGCAAGCGCCACCCATATCATCTGCAGGGGGCGATAGCACCACATCGACTGCATCCCGGATATCCGATGAGCATATCACATCCTTGAACAAAAACTCAAAAAGGCTTTCTTCAAACCCATATGCCTCGGAAGTATTCAGATTTACACCTGCAGCATCCACAAGAAACAGGTATAAATTCTCATATTCACCATTTATCACACATTCCGGAACATATGCAAGACTTTCTACCGGATCCAAGCCATCCCATGACGAGAATTCGCTTATACATATTTCCGGCCTCTGAATCCTTAACAGGTCATCCAGAACCGCAATACGCTCATCATTTCTGTCATAAAGGCATAGCTTACCATATCCGACATTCAGACACAGCGCTTCCGAAGTGTAAATATTCCCATCTCCATGCAGCGGCGAGAATTCCACCACGCCATCAGCTCCATCGAATCCAAGCCGGCATGACGAAGCGTCACCACCTAAATATGAGAGCAATTCCTCAGAAAATTCAACACTATACAGAAATTTCTCACCGACATAAAGCCTGTCAAGAGTGTGCAGGCCAGAAGCCATCCGGCCCCATGCATAACCATCCCGGACCGAGACATCCGCATCTACCCTCCAGGAAACTTCATTCAATCCATTGCCGGTAAGATGTAACTGAACATCCATATAGGAATTGCCCATCACATCAAAGCTACAGCAGTTATCCGGTCCCAGATAAAACCTGTATACGACTTCTCCTTCGAGAAGACAGCCTTCCTCAAAGACACAATGAGCCTCAAGATAAGTGCATCTGTCCTCCACATCGCCTATATTCGACGGGACTTTGGCCCAAGGGTCATCATTGTCCGGCAGAAGTATCCCCTGACAATTTTCCAACGCATAGAATACAATTCTGTCACCCCGGTTAAGCCTCATCAGGTCCTCTTCTGTGGCATAGTCGCCATCAATAACTTCGAGGCTGCTTTCGGCACGGCTGCCACCTCCTCCATAGTTCTTGAAAGGGCGCACTACTCCTGCCCCCTGACAAAGTCGCACGGACCTCACAGTCAAACCTTCAAGCAACGACTTATCAACCGAAAAATCCATTCTTGCGACCAGTCTCCTGAGACTTATGCCAACCGGCTGCATCCCGGATCTGACCGATATGTTTCCAGAATCCCAATGCATCGGGAACATCTCCCGGAGATCATCCAGACCTGTTATTCTGAACAGACATGCTTCACGGAACTCATCTTCATCTGTCACAGGAGCAATTTCTCCGACATTAGCCAAGGCATATACGGAATAGGATCCGCCTTTGACCAGATCTAAAGATATATCAGACAAATCTTCCGTATATATTGCATCTATGAGCACTCCATTACGGAACGCATAAACATTTATGTCCCTGACAGCATCTTCATCAGGTGAAATTGAGCTTTTGACCGGACCAGCCGTCTCCAGTACAAACTTCACATCCACGATATCCGTCTCCATGTGATCAGGCGCAGAATCGTATTCGAGTTCACCTGATATACAGCTGATGCACAGCATCATAGATAATAAGTATGCGCCTCTTCTCATCGGAAATCATATTCTGAAATATTCTTGACCCCAGTCATCCCATAATAGGAATCTACAATATCACCGCGGAGAAACACTTTCACTCCGAGAAGATCCGGATTGTCAACCAGATTGAGTGCATCACGAAGATCACCCGCAGGCAGTTGTACGGACAGACAGGCATCCCTGTCAACCGTTGATGAACGAGGTCCCAGAACCAGATTGGTCCTTGAAGAAAACGGAGCAGAAAACGATGCTTTGGATGATGTAAGGTCGCCTCCGACAATATAACCGCACAGCCACACATCGGTACATCCTACAGATGCAAGAGCCTGAGACACCGTCAAGGCATCGGCCGGCACTGCTCCTTTATCAGCCTCTCCTCCGATCACACAACTGTCATTTATCCAGTTCCTTGCAGTATCAACAGACACCGATATCCTTCCTTTGTCAGGTCCAGTATCGGCAGAGGATGATGCGACGGTAACCTTTATCGTAAGCATATCCTGCGCCTCAAGCGTGCGGCTCATTACAATCCGGTCATTGCCTCCCTGGCTCAGCATCAATGAAACCGTACCCGGACTGAAATATGCCGTCCTTTTCTCCGAATAGCCATACATCAGCTTGCCTTTGGCAGACTTCAGGAAAAGCACTCCGTCTGGACATCCGGTCAGAAAATCCTTCGAGACCGAAAGTCTGACCCCGGCATTCATCTGAGTACATAAGAGCCTGACATTGACAACTCCTGAAGATGGGACAATGACACATTGCTCATCACCATATTGAGGTGATGAAAAGGCCGGAGCCTCAAACATGTGTGACATGACAGATACCGTATAACTACCGGCTGCAACCTCCAATGCCTCAGGGCATGCAGAATACACGCCGTCATATACGACGTTCCCTTTTGAATCATGGATTTTCAGAATGAAGTCACTGGTATCCGGCATATCCGGGACAGCCTTTGAACAGTCAGCGGCTTCATTGGCAAAAGACACCCTCAGAACACCCTTTCCCTGCTGATAGTCTCCCAGTCCGGCACAAGAGGCCATCGTAAGGACACACAAAATGATAATTCCCTTTCTCATATTCATACTCCTCATTTTTATCACCGCAACATTGCGGACTGCGACAAAAGTATGTGAGTCGGACGAATATCTGTTAAAGAAAAAGAAAAACTTTTTATTTCTGTTTTTTAACGAAGATTTTTCTCTTTTTTACATTCTTTCTCAAAAAAAATCTTATAGAGAACTCCATAAAAATTCACGGAGCAATCGCATTCACTGCGATCGCCCCGCTACTTAACCTAAACTTAAACTATGAAAAACTTCGACGCAAAGATAGTAAATTTTACCTATTGACCAACGTTTACGACACGAATTTTTGCATATTTTAAGATTAAAATCTTCTCTCCATGTTCATCAAAGGCAATTTTTGCCTTCAGATCTGCCGGACTTCCCGAAATTTCAAGAATCTTTCCGAACCCGAAACGGTTATGCTCGACCCTCTGCCCCACACGGAGCTCCAGAATAGGAGTCGGCTCAAAATCGACTGCCGGGACTCTCTGCGGAACTGTCTGAGTACGTCGCACCGGAGTCGGCTCAGTCCTGCGCTGCAGAGGCTGCATTGGCCGTGGCGACTGTCCTGGTATACGACGGACCACTTCAGGTCTCGAAGACTGGCCATACTGATATCCGGATCTTGTGGTCTGCGCTCCATCCTTCTTCCATGACCCGAACGATTGCCGTACTACCTCACCTTCCTCACGTTCTCTGGATATTGGGTTGGCGATGTATATCGGATCTACTTCAGTGACAAACCGGCTTGGCGAGTTCGACTCATGTTTTCCATTCCTCATCCTGGTCTGGGCGAAAGAGAACGCCACAGCCTTCTTGGCGCGGGTCATGGCAACATAGAAAAGTCTCCTTTCCTCTTCGATTTCACTCTCGGAAGCCATCCAACCGCCCGACGGGAATATGTTTTCTTCCATTCCCACGACATATACATATGGGAACTCAAGACCCTTTGACGAATGCACGGTCATGAGAACCACCTTGTTGGTTCCTTCCTCGTCATCTTCCATGTCCACAGCGCTCAGGAGAGATATGTTTTCCAGGAAATCACCCAAAGTAACAATCGGCAAATCCGCTTCAGAAAGCTCGACACCCTCACCTATTGCACCCTCAGCCAGCATTTCTTCATACATCTCATTGTGCTTCTCCTCAACATAGACTTTGACAGAATTCATCAATTCGTCAATATTCAGCATACGAGACTGTCCTTCAATACTCGTATCAGACTTATAAAAAAGCCACAGACCTGAATCACGGGCAATCTTCTCTGCTACCTTAGCAGCATCATCCTCATTCACTTTGATGGCAGCAGCATTAATCATCTTACAGAACTCACGTATCTTCTTGACCGCCGCAGCTTTAAGTCCATATGACTCAAGGTCATCAGCATATGCCGCCTTGAACAGCGATGTCTGATGCCCGACAGCAGCTGCCGCCAAAGCATTCAAGGAGGTGTCACCGATTCCGCGGGCCGGCTTGTTGACCACCCGCTTGAATGACTCATCATCACTTGGATTTGCTGCCAGCTTGAAGTATGCCATCATATCCTTAACCTCGGCACGCTCGAAGAACGAGTGACCTGAATAAATGACATATGGAAGATTGCGCTTCCGCAATGCCTCTTCAAGGGCACGCGACTGGTTGTTTGTCCTGTAAAGTACGGCAAAGTCCTGATACTGAGCGCCTGCCGAATGTATTCTTGACACAATGGACGATGCTACGAGCAATGCTTCCTCCTGCTCCGTATAAGCCTGGATCAGGCGGATCTTCTCGCCTTCGTCGCCCCTCGAATAGCACTCTTTCGGGATCCTGGCGGAGTTCCTGGCTATCAGCGAGTTTGCGGCATTCACGATCACCTGTGTGGAACGGTAGTTCTGCTCCAGACGGAAGATATGATGGTTCGGGTAGTCCTTCTTGAAATTGAGGATGTTCTCGATCTTGGCTCCACGGAAAGCATAGATGGACTGCGAATCATCACCCACCACACAGATGTTCTGATGGAGCTGGCTCAGCTTCTTCAAGATGAGATACTGCGCGAAGTTGGTGTCCTGATACTCGTCTACCATGATGTAGTCGAAACGTCCGGCGATGGACATGAAGGCCTCCTGGCTGTCGCGAAGCAATATGTTCATATTCAGAAGGATATCATCGAAATCCATCACTCCAGAAAGTTTGCACTTATGGGCATAAAGTTCATAAATGTCCACTATGCGCGGCTTCTTGGCTGCAGCATCATTCTGCTGCGCCGTCGCATTGCGGCGATAAGCGCCCGGAGTCACCAGATTGTTCTTCGCCATGGATATGCGCGAAAGCACATCCTTCGGCTTATACACCTTATCGTCAAGCTGAAGTTCCTTTATGCATGCCTTGATGGCGCTGACAGAGTCACTTGTGTCATAGATTGTGAATGTCTTCGGATATCCGAGGACCTCCGCAAATTCACGCAGAAATCTGATGAACACAGAATGGAATGTACCCATATACAGTCTCCTCGCCCTTCTTTCCCCTACCATCAGAGCAATCCTTTCCTTCATCTCCGAAGCTGCCTTCTTCGTAAAGGTCAATGCCAGAATTCTCGCAGGATCAATACCCTTCGTCGCAAGGATATAGGCAATCCTGCTTGTCAGAACTCTTGTCTTTCCCGATCCCGCACCCGCTACTATCAGCACAGGTCCGTCCACACAACTGACAGCAGCCACCTGCTCGCTGTTCAGCCCCTCTAAAATAGCGTTTCCCTGATTTTCCATTGTATTTCCTTACATTTTCATGAACGGACGCAAAATTATATAAAACATTGCAATGAAAAAAGAGCTTTTTACTTCGTAAATAGTTAAAAAATGCCTAACTTCGCGAGCGCATTTTGAAAACAATACTCAAAACGGTTTATATAATGTCAAACAACATCTATTTGAAACAGGGGCTCGACATTCCGATTTCAGGAGTGGCTGCCCAGAACACCAGAAAGGTGATCGTTCCTGACGTTGTGGCCGTGAAGCCTACCGATTTCAGGAGCCTCGTACCGAAGCTCCTCGTAAGAGAAGGCGACAAGGTCCTTGCAGGAACACCTGTCCTGGCAGACAAGATGTCTCAGAACATCCTCTTTGCGTCACCGGTGAGCGGAACAGTCGCAGAGGTTGTAAGAGGCGAAAAGAGAAAGTTGCTTGAGGTTCGCATCAAGGCTGATGCAGAGCAGGAGTATGTAGACTTCGGTGTAAAGAGGGTTGAGGATCTTTCTGCTGAGCAGATCAAGGAAGCCCTTCTCGCTGCCGGTCTCTGGCCTGCTCTCACTCAGAGACCTTACGGAATCATCGCGAATCCGGAGGTAAAGCCTAAGGCAATCTTCGTATCTGCATTCTCAACCGCTCCTCTTGCGGCTAGTCCGGAGTTCACTCTCAAGGATGAGATTGCCAACATTCAGACAGCGGTAAACGCTCTCGGCAAACTTACTGACGGAGGCGTTCACTTCTCTTTGAATTCAGCCAATTACTCAGGCACACCTTTCCACAAGATGGAGAATGTGATCCCTCACACTTTCACAGGAAAGCATCCTGCCGGAAATGTAGGAGTTCAGATCCACCACATCAGCCCTATCCGCAAAGGCGAGACAGTATGGACAGTCTCACTGCTCATGCTCGCAGCAATCGGAAAGCTCTTCAACACAGGTAAGTACGACGTAAGAAGAAAGATCGCCGTTACAGGACCTAAGGCAGTAAACCCTGCATATGTAGAGGGCTATCCAGGCATCTCCATGAAGGATATCAAGGAGTTCTATGAGACACCTGAGAACCTTCGTTTCATCAGCGGAGACGTACTCACCGGTACAAACATCGGAGCAGAGGGATACCTCGGATTCTTCGACAACCAGGTGACAATCCTCGAAGAGGGTAACAAGTACGAGCTTCTCGGATGGGCAAAGCCATTCAGACCAGGCCAGTTCAGTTCATCACGCACATATTTCTCTTGGCTCACACCTAAGAAGACATATGACATGGACACAAACCTCCACGGTGGTCCGCGTGCATTCGTGCTGAACGACGTATACAGCAAGGTTCTCCCTATGGAGCTCTACCCTGTATATCTCCTCAAGGCATGCCTTGCAAACGACATCGACAAGATGGAGAAGTTCGGCATCTATGAGGTACTCGAGGAGGACTTCGCTCTCTGCGAGTATGTATGTCCATCAAAGATCGATATCCAGCAGATCATTACTGACGGTATCGCTCTCATGTTGAAAGAAATGTGCTAAAAGCTAAGAATATGAGTGGATTAAGAAATTTTGTAGACAAGATCAAGCCGACCTTTGAGAAAGGCGGCAAGCTCGGATTCCTTCATTCGACATTCGACGCTTTTGAGACATTCCTCTTCGTTCCTAACACAGTTACCCGCAAGGGAGCTCACGTAAGGGACTGCGTCGACTTGAAGAGAGTCATGATCATGGTTGTGCTCGCCCTCGTTCCTGCAATGCTTTTCGGTATCTGGAATGTAGGTTATCAGCACAAGCTCGCTTTCGGCCTCGTTGACTGGGGCTTCTGGAACATCGTTCTTTACGGTCTCGTAAAGGTGCTTCCTCTCTATATCGTTGCATATCTCGTAGGTCTCGGCATCGAGTTCGTTTCAGCTCAGATCCAGGGACACGAAGTGAACGAGGGTTACCTCGTGTCAGGTATGCTCATTCCGCTTATCGTCCCTGTTGACGTTCCGCTCTGGATGCTCGCCATCGCAGTCGCATTCGCAGTGATCATCGGCAAGGAAGTGTTCGGCGGTACAGGCATGAACATCTGGAACCCTGCACTCCTCACACGTGCATTCCTATTCTTCTCTTATCCAAGCAAGATGTCAGGCAGCACAGTATGGACAGGAGGCGTTGAAAGATTCGTGAACGAAGGTGTTGCTTTCCAGGCAGGCAATGGTCTGGTGGACGGCTTCTCAGGAGCTACTCCGCTTGCAGACGCGACCCTCGCAAACCTCCAGCCTAAGCTCTGGGACATGATCGTGGGTACAATCCCAGGATCAGTCGGTGAGACTTCAGTGATCGCAATCCTCCTCGGAGCCATCCTCCTCATCTGGACAGGCGTGGCAAGCTGGAAGATCATGGTTTCATCAGTTCTCGGAGGTCTTGCAATCGGATATCTCGGATATGCAGTAGGAGCTACTGACCTTCCAGGATACTATCAGCTCGTTATGGGCGGTTTCCTCTTTGGTACCGTATTCATGGCAACTGACCCTGTGACTTCAGCTCAGACTGAGTGCGGCAAGTGGATCTACGGATTCCTCGTAGGTGCCCTCGCAGTGACCGTACGTCTATGGAACCCAGGTTATCCTGAAGGAATGATGCTTGCCATCCTCCTCATGAACACATTTGCACCGCTCATCGACCACTACGTGATCGAGGGCTCTATCAAGAGAAGGGCAAAGAAGGTAAAAATCGCTTAATATATATAAGGTATGAATACAAACAGTAATACATATACAGTCATATATTCGATTATCCTTGTAGTGATAGTCGCTGCGGTTCTTGCCTTTGCGGCAATGTTCCTCAAGCCTACCCAGGACGCCAATGTAAAGAAGGACACCATCGGTCAGATCCTTACAGCGGCTACATTCCCTGGAGTAGAGGACGCAGCAATCCTTGACACATACAAGCAGGAAATCGAGTCAGCCATCCTCGTTGACATCAACGGAGAGACAGTAGGCACCCTCGACATCGAGGAGTGCGAGGTATACGGCAACTCAGACCTCAAGAGACAGATCACAGCAGACCCTAAGGCTCTGCCTGTATACATCTTCAAGAACGGCGTGACAGTAGTTCCTTGCTACGGAGCAGGACTCTGGGGACCGATCTGGGGTTATGTAGGTCTTGAGCAGGACCTCAAGACAATCAAGGCCGTACGTTTCGGACACAAGGGAGAGACTCCGGGCCTCGGAGCGAAGATCGCAGACGAGCCATCATTCGCTGAAGCATTCGTCGGCAAGACAGTAGGCGACGGCGAAGTGATCTTCGAAGTGACCAAGCCTGCAAACCGTCAGACCGAGAACAACGGAGTCGACGCAATTTCAGGTGCCACAATCACATCACAGGCACTCGGAAAGACACTCGACCAGTGGTTCGGTTTCTACAAGAACTATTTCGCAAAGAACGCTGCAGGATGCTGCTGCGACCAGCCATGCGAGGATGTTGTAGTAGAAGAGGTTGTTGCTGAAGTTGAACCAGAAAACACAGTGGAGGAATAGTATTATGGGAAACATTAAGGAAACATTTTTGAATCCGATATTCAAGGGCAACCCTATTTCTGTCCTTGTCCTCGGTATCTGTTCTTCACTTGCAGTAACTGTACAGCTGAAGGGTGCATTCGTGATGGGACTTTCCGTTATAATCGTAACTGGTATTTCAAGTCTTATTTGCTCACTCCTCAGAAACACGATTCCTAACCGAATCCGTATCATCGTGCAGCTCGTGGTTGTAGCAATGATGGTAATCCTTGTGGATCAGGTGCTGAAGGCATATGCATACAGCGTCAGCAAGACCCTGTCCGTATATATCGGCCTCATCATCACAAACTGTATCGTAATGGGACGTATCGAGGCATATGCACTCGGCAACAAGCCTTTCGCGTCACTTATGGACGGCCTCGGAAACGGTGTGGGATATGCTATGATCCTCGTGATCGTAGCCTTCTTCCGTGAGCTTCTCGGAAGCGGCACGCTCTTCGGATTCCAGGTTATCCCGCAGGCTGTATACGATTTCGGATATATGAACAACGGTCTTATGATCCTTCCTCCGATGGCACTCATCCTCCTCGGATGCGTCATCTGGGTACAGAGATCGATTCAGAAGGACCTTCAGGAGAAATAACACATAACTAAAGAAAATTATGGCAGATTATATTAGCTTATTTGTAAAGTCGATCTTCATCGACAATATGATATTCGCCTACTTCCTTGGTATGTGTTCATACCTGGCGGTATCAAAGAACGTGAAGACAGCAAACGGCCTCGGTATCGCCGTAATCGCTGTGCTTCTGATCACTCTCCCTGTAAACTATCTCCTCAACGAGTACATCCTCAAGCCAGGCGCTCTGGCATGGATGGGCGAGAAATATGCGAGCCTTGACCTGAGCTTCCTCAGCTTCATCATCTTCATCGCAGTCATCGCCGCAATCGTTCAGATCGTGGAGATGGTAGTGGAGAAGTTCCTTCCGAACCTCTACTCGCAGCTCGGTATCTTCCTTCCGCTGATCGCAGTGAACTGCGCGATCCTCGGTGGTTCGCTCTTCATGCAGGAGAGAGATTTCGTAAGCTTCGGCGAGCCGGTTGTTTATGCTCTCGGTTCAGGCATCGGCTGGTGGCTCGCCATCGTGGCTCTCGCAGCAATCCGCGAGAAGATGGCCTACTCACACGTGCCTGCAGGACTCAAGGGTCTCGGTATCACATTCATCACCGTAGGTCTCATGGGTATCGCGTTCATGACATTCATGGGTATTCAGCTTTAATATAGGAGGACAAGCATATGCTACAGACTACAATACTTTTTGCTGTGATCGTCTTCGTGATCGTCACACTCATTCTGGTGGCGCTTCTCCTCTTCATCAAGACGAAGCTGACACCTTCAGGAACAGTCAAGATCAACATCAATGAGGGAAGCAAGATCGTCGAGGTAACTCCTGGCGGAAACCTTCTCTCGACACTCGCAGAGCAGAAGATCTTCCTTCCGTCTGCATGTGGTGGTAAGGGAGCATGCGGACAGTGCAAGTGCCGCGTGACCGAGGGTGGCGGAGAGATCCTCCCTACCGAGGTCGGCTTCTTCAACCGCAAGCAGATCGCTGCAAACTGGCGCCTCGGATGCCAGGTGAAGATCAAGGAAGACATGTCAATCGAGGTTCCGGCTTCAGCGCTCAGCGTGAAGAAGTGGGAGTGCGAGGTTGTTTCAAACCACAATGTGGCTACATTCATCAAGGAGTTCGTGGTGAAGCTTCCTGAGGGAGAGCACCTCAACTTCCAGTCAGGTGGATATATCCAGATCGACGTGCCTGCAGTTACAGTAGACTACAAGGACATCGACGTAGACGATCAGTACAAGGAAGATTGGGAGAAGATGGGTCTCAGGACTCTCAAGATGGTCAACCCTACTCCTACCGTTCGTGCATACTCTATGGCCTGCTACCCTGCAGAGGGTGACATCATCAAGCTCAACGTACGTATCGCAACTCCTCCATTCGACAGGGCTGCGGGCAAGTGGGTTGATGTAAACCCTGGTATCTGCTCTTCATACATCTACTCTCTCAAGCCAGGAGACAAGATCACTATCTCAGGTCCTTACGGTGAGTTCTTCCTTCCAAAGGATCTCCCTGCAGACCAGGAGCTGATCTTCGTCGGTGGTGGTGCGGGTATGGCTCCTATGAGAAGCCACATCATGCATCTCTTCAAGACAGAGAAGACAGACCGCAAGGTGAACTTCTTCTATGGCGCGCGTGCGCTTAAGGAGGCATTCTACCTCGACGACTACCATGCAATCGAGAAGGAATTCCCTAACTTCAAGTTCCATCTTGCGCTTGACAGACCGGATCCGGAGGCTGATGCAGCAGGCGTACCTTACGTTGCAGGTTTCGTACACAATGTAATGTTCGAGACTTACCTCAAGCAGCATGAGAATCCAGAGGATGCGCTTTACCTCATGTGCGGACCTCCTATGATGGTCGGCGCGGTTGTAAACCTCCTCGACTCACTCGGAGTTCCACCAGAGAACATTCTCTACGACAACTTCGGAGCATAATCATAGCGCAAAAGAGGCTGATCACAGTGATCAGCCTCTTTTTTATCATATCCAGAATTTTTCTGTCTCCCTGTTCAACTGTACATCGGGCATCTTATCCTTGAGCAATTCATAGATCTTGTCGGCAAAGATCAGGTCATGCAGTCCAAGACCAATGTTATAGCTTATGATGCGTTCATGATCATCTGCCCTTCCCTCTGCGCTTCCGTCAAGCACATCTGACAACTCGGCAAATTTCCTGAAACTGTTGAAATAACGGAACCCACAGACGTGTCCCGTATCGTCTGCAAAGATCTTGTCAAAAACAGTATCACAATTCTGAAATCCTCTTGTATGGACAGGTATAAGAAGTATTCCAGGACGGAAGCAATCCATGTCCTCACAAATGATTCCGTCTGCCGCAGTGATACAGCTGAACACCACATCTGAATCTCTTATGAGGTCTTCTGTACTGTCATAAATGTCAAACACGACATTCTTATAGTCCTTGAATCTCTCGACAAACAGTTCCGCCTGATCCTTATATCGTTTAAGGATCACTTTATGCATGACTTCCGGTTCTGACTCCAGCAGGCAAAGCATAGATGCCCTCGCTGTATTGCCAAGACCGATGAAGGAATACACCGAAGCATCTGTCTTTCTGAAAGTTTTTGCAGCCAGCGCAGCGACAGCACCGGTACGCATCGTTGTTATCCAGTCAGCATCCATAAATGCCAGGAGTTCTCCTGTCGATGAGTCATACAACAGATAATCGCTACCGAGAGCAGGCACAGCTCCGGCAATTCTATGCACCTCTTTGACTCCGAACCTGCTGTATTTTGCAGGAAGAAGACAAGGCATCGTGTTGAAGAAATCATCTCCTTGCGGGTGAATACTGTTCTTAGGCGGTAACTGGGCCATCTTCTTCACCATAAAACTTTCTGTCACCCAATCGACACAGGTTGCAGGCGAGATACCCAAGCCCTTTATGTCTTCAGTTCTTATTATCTTCATTTCAACATCTTTCTTAAGGCTCCTACAAGTCTTTCATTATCCTTCCTGTCCCTGATTGCCACTCTTATGTAGCTCTTGCCCCCAAAGACCTTCTTCGTGCTGCAGTCTTTTATGAGGATGTTATGTTCGTTCAGCAGGCGCACCGCAAGACCATATGACCCATATGGAGGCAGGACCTCGCAAAGGAAATAATTGGATTCACTGTCAAATACACGCAGGAACGGGACTGACATGAGTTCTGTCTTGAACACTTCCCTCTCCTTCTGGAACTTCAACGCCGCCTTCCTGTAATCTCCCTCATACTTGGTGTATATCTGCATGAAGAACTCGGCGAACGAGTTCAGGTTCCATATGGAAACATCCTTCTTGACAAAGGAAATCAGTTCCTTGTCCGCTGACGCCATGATTCCCAGACGGAGTCCCGGAACGCCATATGACTTGGAGATGCTTTTGACGACAATCATGTCAGGGAACTGCTCGAGGATATCATTGCGCAGCAATGTATTCCGAGGGAACTCAGTGCTGAAGTCTACGAACGATTCGTCCACCACGAGTCTTACGCCTTCGCTTCTGCACCATGAGGCAAGTCTGAGCACATCCTCATATGGGATATAGTTTCCTGACGGATTGTCCGGATTGATCAAGAGAAGAGTCTCCGGCTTATGCTTTGAGAAATATTCCATAACGTCATCAGCCGTATAATGGAAGTCTTCTGTTTCAGGGACGAATATCTCCAACGAATCTGCAGAGCGTCTGTTCGGATATTCCTCGAATGTCGGATATATCACGCCCAGACGGCCCTCCACCTTCTCCATAAGGCTCTTGATCAGCTCTGCCGCGCCATTGCCGGGAACAATGTATTCCTGCTTGACACCGAAGCATTTGCCGGCAAGAAGAGAGTTGACATACATGCCAGATGGATACTCTGTCAGGAGGGTGTCAAAATTTGCCCTCATCTCATCCTTGAGGCGTTTTGACGGGAAATATGGGTTCACAAGATAGCAGTAGTCCAGCATACCCGGGAATCTCCAGTATCCTCCGAAACGTTTCATGTAAAGTCTGTGATGCTCCTCGTCTGAAGCAAAAAGCGCCTCTGCGATATCCAGGTCCTGTATGTCATCGATCTCATACCATCTCTCATTCGAGATCGGGAGAGCCTTGAGGTCTGAGTTATCAAGCATGCAGATCACCCTGAGCACCTGCTCGTAGTATTCATTATTTCCGAGAGCGGCACAATATGCGTCAAGGAAAGGAACATATTTATGCTGCAGGAAGTCCTTGCTGAACTTATACAGATTGACGGTCTTGTAATAAAACTCGACATCTGAGTACTTGAACGCCTTCTTCGGAACAAAATTTACGACATTATGCTCATCGTCTATCCTCACCATCGTTCCGTCCATCCAGGTCTGGTACTTCGCTACCAGCGCAATGTTAGGATGCGGATTCTCCATTATGAGGGAGAACATCCTGTCATCCAGAATAAGGTCAGACTCTATCAGCAGAGTATCATCTTCGAGCAGCTTGTCCTTGGTAAGTGCAAGCGAATAGATGTTGTTGGTCTTGTCATAGATAGGGTTTTCGACATACTCGATATTGAGTCTGCCGGCATAACGGTCACCGATATGCTCTACAAGGTTTTCACCCTTGTATCCTACCACGATTATGACTCTCGTCAGATCCAGGCGGCTCAACTGAGTCAGAAGCCTGTCGATCAGAGCGACTCCGTTGACCTGCACCATGCATTTGGTGTTATCTTTGGTAAGCTCCTTCAGACGCTTACCCATGCCTGCGGCAAGAATTACTGCTTGCATAATTATCTATTTAAGAAAAAGGCACAACATTTAACAAAGACCTGGAACGGAACCCAGACATCAGAACCCGTCTTTATCCTGGCCTTGCGTATGCCGGCAGCAAGGTAAGGATACTTGTCGAACAGGCCCAGACCATAGGCAATGGAATACCAGCCCGCCTGCATGAGTATATCGTCCGAAAGTACAGCGACCGGATTAGTTTCCGGAGCCTGGTCCTTATACAGTTCATAAAGGTTCAGGAAGTTCATGGCATACTCGTTCTTCCTTCTCTTCCTGCCCTGACGTGTGATTGAAGACGGATTGTTCTTCCTGTAATGGTATACATCCATATCCAGATATGCAATGCTTTGAGCATATCCCACCAGCTGTACGGACAGGAAACAGTCCTCAGCATATGAATACAAAGGATGATGCACATGCTCATAGAGACTCCTCTTCACGCACTTGTTGCAAAGGGTCCCGAAAGCTCTGTGATTATACATATTCCTTATATACTCGTTCTTCTGCTCAATGGAATATTCCCTTTCCTTCTTGACCGAAGAGCGGTTTGAATACTCCTTGACATAGTTGAAACAGACGATGTCCGCATCGGTTTCACGGCATTTAGCCACTATCGCTTCGAGCGAGCCGGGAGAAAGCCAGTCATCAGGGTCCACATGATAGACATAATCTCCGGTTGCATGCTCCAGGCCGGTCTTTCTTGCAGCCGGAAGCCCCGCATTCTCCTTATGCACGATCAGGATCTGCTCTCTCAGATGCGGATATTTCGAGTCTACAAGTTCATTGAGGACTTCAATGGACCTGTCCCTGGTGCCGTCATTCACGAACACATACTGTACATCAGGACATGACTGTCCGAAAACGGAATCAGCAAACTCTGAAATATATTGCTCGACTCCGTACACCGGAATGATCATGGATATCACTGCTGGCTTTTCCATCTTACTTCTCGTATTTAGATTTGGCCGGGAAAACTGACTCGAAGGCATCTATGATGGCACTGCGGAGAGTCTCATAACGTTCCTCGCTGAGATGCACATCATTGATGCACACGAGGTTGCGCGTCGGCTTGCGGAGGAAAGCACGCAGGCTTTCCGCAGAAGCCACGGCAACCGAGAAGTGCTTGTTGGATATCTTGTGATGCAACACCATACCCTTGTAGTTCATATAGTCCAGGAAGAGATACTGATTGAGATTCTCCTCTGTACGCGTCCTTGTCGCCGATGTCTTGCGGATCTCATCCTCGACCATGGCATACAGTTCCTCGCACTGACTCTTGAGCATCGGCGAGCAGATGTGCTGGGGACGGGTGAAGAAGCAGGAAGGCTTAAGGCCAAGGGTCTTGCGCGCCAGCCTGTCCGAATTGCGACATATCTTCTTATACATTCCTGACGCAAAGAAGTGTCTGTAATAGCCTATGACTGCCTTGCCGTCACGGAAGAAGTCCTCCGGCTTGCAGTCCCCTACCGGAAACATGTCGTCATTGAAATACAGATATTCCTCATCCAGACCCGGAATCCTGTGCAGATGCATCTCTATAGGATTGCAGTTGAATGTAGGCAGGAACTCTGCCGGTATGATGTCCTTGTGAAGAACGACCTTGAGATTTTCACAATCGGCCCACTCCGGGACCTGAGACGGGTGCGAAACCACAAGATATACATTCCTGATGAAAGGCATCCTGCATTCTATGCCCCTGAGCAGATATTTGAGAGTTCCCCAGTCGCGGAACCTCTTCTGCATCACCGGAACATTCGTCGTCTTCTCATAATCCTGCTTCCACACAGGATCATTTCCGTCCACATATGTAATCACCGCATCCATAAACGCTGTTATTCTCCAAATATTTCCTTTATATACAACGGATAGTGCATCGACTTCCTTATCTTCTCCTCAGACGGGAGCTTCCGCCAGTCTCCATAGATATTGGTCAGATACGAATCGACATTGCCGGGCACAGGGAACTCTATCCCCTCGAACTCCATCTTCGACAGAGGGAAGATGTCCTTTTCATAGAAGCAGCTCTTATAGAAGCCGGCTCCTAGGCTGATCCTGTACTGGTCCTTGGGATTGATCATGCCGACAAGCCTGCAGAACGGTATCAGCAGATTGAAGTTGATGAACTGAACCACCTTGTTCGCAAAATGCCTCACTGAAGCCTTCTTTATATGCTGAGTCGGGCGTATCATATTGAGATAGAAAAACTTGGCCATATGAGAAGCAAAGCGGTTAGACTTCTCTATATAGAATACATCAAGACCGACTCCTTGATATTTGAAGTATTGAGACCGCAAATCTGTCGAAGCGACCGGGTCCTTCTTCTTGCGGAACTTGCCGAACACGTTCACATGGTCCGGATCAGTCTTCAGGCACTGATAGAAATAATCCTCGCTGTCGAGCTCTACAAGCACCTTCTCCAGTTTCCTGTAATCCTCCTCATACATGGTGACGTCCATGTCATCATCCCATGGAATGAAACCTTTGTGACGGGCCGCACCTAAGAGTGTACCGGAACATAACCACCACCTGATGTCATTTTTCTCACATATGTCAGCAAACGCGACCAGCACTTTAAGCATTTCCTTCTGGTCTCTTCTAAGTGCCGATCCCTCCGGATTATATTCTCTCATATGATCAATTTTTTAATCTGCAAATATATGCATATTTATCGTGAGACAAGCGTATCGAACAAGGTTTTCCACTTCTCGGCTATGACCTCTGGAGCATAACCGGAACGTTTCCTCACACCATTCATCCTTATTCTCATCAATTCATCTTCATCCATAGACGCGACCTTGACAATAGTCGCAGCAAATCCTGCTTCATCATAAGGCGGAACGACAAATCCGCAATCTCCGCCCAGGATTTCCCTTATTCCCGAAGTCACACCGAAAGCGACTCCGATGCATCCCTGCGCCTGTCCTTCGGTCAATGCCAGAGGCCATCCTTCCGTTTCTGAGGTAAGACACACTATCGAAGCCTTACGGTAATATCCTGTCACATCCCTATGCATGCCTTCAAATGAAACTCTCTCAAGTTTCAATTCAGATGCAAGACTTCTCAGCATCTTACCGTCACGTCCGTCGCCGACCAGGACAAGTCTCCAGTCCGGAATTATCGGCTCCACCTTCGCCCAGATACGCAAAAGTCTGTCTACACGCTTGGACCAGTTTTCGAATCTTCCGCAGAAAAGAACTACATTCTCCTTAGCATAACACACATCCTCAATCACACGCTCTGCATTCTCTATAGCATAGATATGAGCATCGGCGGCATCCAGGCCAAGAGTCTCTATAACCTCATTGCGATACGACTCGCACAAGACGGTATAGGCATCATTAAGCGCATAGTCCCGCATGGTTCTCTCCTTTGCCATCTTCATCGCAAGTGTACCGTCCTGGAACCTTCGTCTGTTCCACAGATGCCACATCATACGACGTATGAACCCTTTCTGCCTGCGATGCATGATGGCATGCCGCTGCCAGAATGGCTCGCCGTGACATGCAATGACTGTCTTGCAGCCAGTCCTCTGTCTTATTCCATCTATTCCAGGCAGGGACTTGCCTACCTGAACCAACACATCGATTCCATCAGAAACCATCAGCCTCTCGACCGCCGCCGTCCTTCTTGAAAGAAGCACCTGCGATGGGATCACCCTGATTTTCAAACACTCCTCTATTTCACAGGTAAGAAGCGACTGATCTACACGGGCAGCATACACATACACCTCATATCCTCCGACATCATGAAGATATCTGGCAATATCTATGGTTATCCTCTCAGCACCTCCTGCTGGAAACCTGTTATGTATGAAAGCTATCTTCATCACATCATTATCATCAGCCTAAGTTACCCAAATTTAGCTGTTTTTTGTTAAAAATAAATTTTAACATTTTAAAAAAAAGAAAAATCTGATGAATCTTTTTTAAAATCGGATGATACTGACGCAGAAGGACAATAGATTTGCGGAAAAAAGATGAGACGGACAGTCAGCACAATGATATGCCTGATACTGATTTCAAACATATGCAATTGTCAGGAAAAGGCTGGAAGCATAGGCTTGAATCTCACTTCGCTTATTTTCCACACTGCAGAGCTCGGCATCAGTTACGGATTCTGCAGACAATGGAGCATAAGTGCAGAGACTGCCATAAATCTTAACGATATATGGAAAGATAAGGAATACCTGGAAAAGGAACATGCCGATGAATTCAACGACAGACATGAACTCATATCACCTGAGGACCGACATCGAGAAAGCATATATATATCTTTCTGGCCGGACGCCGTGTATTCAGGCACATATCTATCCGCAGGAGCAAGATTCGGAGAGACAAGCGGATATGACTGTGTGGCCGGGGTCGGATACGTGACCCGCATATGGAAAGGCTTGTTATTCGGCATTGACCTCAGGGCTGGAGTACAGGAAATCATAAGAGCCGGGAAATTCCCGCCACATGGCCTTTCCATCACAATCAGATATGTTTTCTAATATAATAAGACACCATACCGGGACTCTTACACACTTGTTATTAAATCTAAATCCATGAATTCTGGTTCTAAACATTCACTCATCTTGCTTCCCGTTCGGGCTCTTGTCATTTCACTTTTCCCGGTATTGTGCGGGTGCGAACCCGCACTGATTTCGGACAGCATCTTCACAGCAGCGGACAGACCTGCTGTGAAGGCTGCGGTCCTGTCTGAAGACAACGGACAGATAAGAAACCTTGACATTCTTGTATTCAACGACGACCTGTTTCAAAAGCTAGACTGCTATCAGCGAGTAGAGGAATATAACCATGACATATTGAACATCGGCTCACAAAGCGGCAAGAAAACCATATTTGTCTGCGCAAACTCAATATGGAACAGAGACAGTTGGATGGACATCTCCTGCATGTCTGACCTTGTCGGGAAGAAGGCAGAACTAGAAAACGAAGACAAAATGCACCCTTTGATGGTGGGATATGCCCGGACTGACGGGAACAGGCCTCAGGCAAGCCAGGTATTTCTAAAAAGGCTTTCCAGCGAAGTCATCCTTAGAAGTCTGAGCTGTGATTTCAGAGGAAAGCCGTATCAAGGAGAACAGATAAGGAATGTTAAGGCATATATGATCAATGTGAACGGCACCTGCAGCATTCTGGCAGACGGAACAGTATTTCCCGAAAGAATCATAAACAGAGGTTGTCTTCAGGAATCGGACATGATGAGATTTTCAGACCCAAGCCTCATTGTCGGGGAAATCGGAGGAGAAATCGGAGAATCCATCACGTATCCTGGCCTCAGTTTCATATGCTATCCGAACAATGCGGAATCCGAAGGTCCCGGCACACCGTATACAAGACTTGTAATCGAGGGTATGATAGGCGATGAGAAATGGTACTGGCCTGTCAACATCAACCGGTCCGGTGATTCAGAAAGGCAAGGGATTGACGTAAACAGCCAATACATATATGATATCATGATAACCAGAAAGGGCTCCACAGATCCCGACACGCCGGTTGAATCAGATGCCGTAACAATTAATCTGGAAACAGTAAAATGGAAAGAAAAGGAAGAATACGAAGTTTCATTCTGACGTTGCTTGTCATTGCGACATCAGGCTGTTCAAGCATATTGCCCGACAGTATGACAGAATGCACCGTCATACTGACTCCCGGCAATTACCAGACCAGGGCTCTTGTTCCGGACGAAGAGAAGATCACGGACATCAGCCTGATGGTATTCAATGAACATGGATCGGCTGAAGAATGCATATGGACATCCGCTTCTGCTGGCATCATAAGACTGAACCTTGCAAAAGGACGGAAATACAGTTTCAGAGCCTGCGCCAATTTAGGTTACCGCGTCTACGCAGATCACATATCCGAACTGGACGAGGTCACCTGCTATCTTGCCTACCCGGACGAATATCAGGAAGGTATCCCGATGGCAGCAAGTCTGGATGACGTGGTGATCGAAGACAACGCAGTCATCAGTCTGCCGTTTGAAAGGATAATGTCAAAGATATCGTTGAGAATGGACAGAAGGAAACTGTCCGAAGACGTGAAGATGTACGTCAGATCCGTAAAGATCGGCAATTGTCCGAAGTCTGCCAAGGTATTCAGCATCAGCAAAGTGGAGGACGAAGACGGCTGCTTTACCAAAGGATTCGCAATTGAAGACTCGGAAACCGACCCTTTGAACATGATCGGCAGCGATGGAAGAAGCGGAGAAGTTTCACTCTACATGCTGGAGAACATGCAGGGAGAGTTCGGCACCCACCTCGACAATGATCACGAAAAGGTATTCGATGAAAATGACCACCGCAGAAACATATGTTCCTACATCGAAATGGAGATGGAATATCTTTCCTCGTCCCAATATTCCAAGGACAGGAACCTCATATACAGATTCTATCTTGGTGACGGCCTCAACAATCTTGACATAGAGCGGAACTGTCATTACAGAATCACTGTCAGCCCTGAAGACGACGGACTCAAGGGAGACGGCTGGAGAGTGGACAAGAGCGGTCTGGACTATCTCGGTCCGGTAAGTTTCAAAGCATACCCGTCAAGCTATATAAACTGCGACATCGGAGACACCATACACATATGGTGTGAGTTCACCCCTCCTGGAGCAGACTTCGACGTGGGAATCGAATATATGGAAGAAGATAAGGCAGAAGGCATATATGACTATGTCGTCGATGAAGACGGACACGGAGCAGTACTGCATATCACCGGACCTGGAACCGGACTCATATATATGGAAGCGGGCGACCCGATCAACGATGCCGCCCTGTTCATAATAGAAGTCAACAAGCCATCATAGATATCTGGCCGTATATGACTCCTTACTGTCCTTGAGTTTCTCAGGAGTTCCCGAATATACCAGATATCCGCCGCCATCTCCAGCCTCAGGTCCAAGGTCAATGACCCAATCCGCGGCCTTGATGACATCAAGATTATGTTCGACGACTACAATCGAATGCCCCTTGGCAAGCAAGGCATCGAATGATTTCAGCAACTTTTCAACATCATAGAAATGAAGTCCGGTAGTCGGCTCATCAAAAATGAAGAGTATCCTCTGGGGCTTTGACCTGACCGAAGTGTCTGTCATTGACAGGAAGTATGCCAGCTTGATACGCTGGCTCTCTCCTCCGGAAAGCGTGCTGCTGCTTTGTCCCAACTTGATATATGACAGTCCTACGTCCACCAACGGCTGAAGGCGTTCGGCAATCCTTTTTGCCGTCATATCCTCCTGCGAGCTGAAAAAGGCAATTGCCTCCTCAACGCTCATGTTCAGGATGTCATCTATGTTCAGACCCTTGTATTTCACTTCAAGAATCTCCGGCTTGAACCTTTTTCCGCCGCAGGACTCGCAGACCATGGACACATCCGCCATGAACTGCATCCCTATCTTCACGAAGCCTTCTCCCTGGCACTCCGGACAGCGTCCTCCGTCCATATTGAATGAAAAATGTGAAGGGGTGAATCCGTTCATCTTGGCATACTGCTGATCGGAAAGAAGCTTCCTGATGTCATCGTATACCTTGAGATAAGTCACCGCATTCGACCTTGAGCTCTTGCCTATCGGATTCTGGTCGACATATTCTACCTGGGTGATACGGTCCAGATTACCGGAAAGTCCACGGAATGTACCAGGAACTGCTCCCGACTGATTGAGATGTCTGTATAAGGCAGGATAAAGCACATCTCCGACAAGAGATGACTTTCCGCTTCCGCTGACTCCTGTGACTACAGTCAGTACACCAAGAGGGAACCTCACATTGATATCCTTGAGATTGTGCTCCATAGCTCCTTCAACAACGATGGAATAGTCCCATGTGCGTTTTCTTCTTGCATATTTTTCACGCTTGCCGCCAAGATACTGCAATGTCAGCGAGTTTTCGTTTTCGCCATTCTCGACACCATCTGCAATCGTACCCTGGAAAACGATTTCACCACCATTGACTCCTGCCTTCGGTCCTATATCTATCAGAAGGTCAGCTGCACGCATGATCTCTTCATCATGCTCGACAACAACAACGGTATTACCTATGTCGCGCAGGCGTTTGAGCACCGATATAAGTCTCGCCGTATCCCTGGGATGCAGACCTATGCTAGGCTCATCAAGAATATACAGTGAGCCCACCAGTGAACTTCCTAGTGCAGTCACAAGATTGATTCGCTGACTCTCTCCTCCTGAAAGAGTATTTGATGTACGGTTCAATGTAAGATATCCCAGACCGACATCCTCTAAATACTCCAGACGAGAAATGATTTCCTCAATTGCCTTATCTGCAATCTTATGTTCATATGGTTCCAGACTGATATTGCGGAGAAAATCCAGAAGCACTGAGACATTCATGCACAGGAGTTCGTGAATATTCTTTCCGCCGACCTTCACATATAGCGCTTCCTTGCGAAGACGGCTGCCGCCGCACTCGCTGCATACCGTCTTGCCGGAATAGCGGCTGAGCATGTACTTATATTGTATCTTATATCTGTTGGCCTCGACCCAACGGAAGAACTCATCCAGTCCGATGATGGATTCTTCCTCAGTTTCAGCCGTATGTCCCTTCCATATGAGATCCTTGACCTCCTGGCTGAGATTGCAGTATGGCTCGAAGATAGGAATGCCATATCTGACGGAATTCCTCACAAGATGGTCCTTGAACCAACCCATCTTCTCGCCTCGCCAGCATGCTATGGCTCCATCGTATATAGACTTGCTCTTGTCCGGGACCACCAGGTCTTCGCTGATGCCTATTATCTTGCCCAGGCCACCGCATACAGGACAGGCTCCCAAAGGGCTGTTGAAACTGAAAAGATATTCGTCTGGCTTTGAGAATTCCATTCCGTCTGCTTCGAACCGGTTTATAAAAGTCCTTACAACCGGATCCGCACCACGTACCTCCTTACGTATATATAATGTTCCGTTTCCCTTGTCGAAAGCCGTATCTATAGATGAATGCAAGCGAGTATTGAGATCCTCATCAGAGCTAGGAAGCTTCAGTCGGTCAACAAGCAGATACAGATCCTCCGGATAATCACCATACTCGGCTCTTTGCATCACATCTTCAATCCTGACAGCCCTGTCTGTATAGAATCGTGAATATCCTTCTTCCTTAAGCTGGAGCATAAGTTCGACCTTATCAGCCCTCTGCTTCCAGTTCAGGTCAGCCAGAATATAGACCGCCGCCGCTTCTTGTTCCTTGAAAATGAATTCCAGGACATCATTGACTGTATGACACTTCACTTCCTCACCTGTCACAGGGGAATATGTCCTTCCGATCCTGGCGTATATCATCCTGAGATAATCATATATCTCAGTACTGGTTGCTATTGTAGAACGTGGATTCCTTGTATTCACCTTCTGTTCAATGGCGATTGCAGGCGGAATTCCTTCAATCAGTTCGACATCAGGTTTGGACATCCTTCCAAGAAACTGACGGGCATACGACGAAAGGCTCTCGGCAAAACGTCTCTGCCCTTCAGCAAAGAGTGTGTCAAACGCAAGCGAGGACTTTCCAGACCCTGATATGCCTGTGATGACGACAAACTTTCCCCTAGGTATCCCGACGGTCACATCCTTGAGATTGTTTACCTTGGCCCTTCTGACTGTTATTTTTCCTTCTTCTTTCATCCGTTCAGGCCTGCCGTATTGAGGCAAGCTTACAAATATAGCAAATTTCACTCATTTCCACACGATAAATGGTCTGGATATTGGAATATCAACATCCGCATGCCTGTATGTGCAGGCCATGCAGATATATAAACAATTTAACAGATAGGAGATTACAATATGTTACCATCAAGAAGATTCAACGGCCAGCTGGCCCTCACGGATTTCTTCAATGACTTTTTCGAGAACAGGAGTCTTGAAAAGGTTGCAAACACTCCGGCAATCAATGTTGCCGAAAACGACAAGGAATACAGACTCGAAATCGCAGCACCTGGAATGTGCAAGGATGACTTCAAGGTCCACATCAACAAAGACGGCAACATCGTCATCGAGATGGAGAAGACCGACTGCGGCTGCAAGGATAAAGAAAAGGAAAATAAAGAGTGCAAATATCTGAGAAAAGAGTTTTCATACTCGAAATTCAGTCAGACTCTCCTCCTCCCCGACAACGCCGACAGAGAAAACATTGATGCTCAGGTTGCTAACGGAATTCTCAAGATTACAATACCTAAACTGGAGAAGCCGAAGGCAGAGGACGAAAAGAGGGTGATTGAGGTCAAATAACAAAATTTTCACAAAAAAGTACGCAAAAAATTTGGAGGTTCCGATTTTTTGCGTACCTTTGCATCCGCGTTAGACAAAAACGCTTTAAGACTGAACAATTGGTGCGGTAGTTCAGCTGGTTAGAATACCGGCCTGTCACGCCGGGGGTCGCGGGTTCGAGTCCCGTCCGCACCGCAAAAAAGACAAGTTCTTTTACTTTCGGGAGCATAGCTCAGTTGGTTTAGAGCATCTGCCTTACAAGCAGAGGGTCGGGGGTTCGACTCCCTCTGCTCCCAC
>SUYV01000038.1 GCA_015060255.1 Bacteroidales bacterium
TGTATTTGTGACATGGCTTTCAGAACACCCAGATAAGTAGCTTTTAACAGCTTCAAGTTTGATCTCAAAACTAAATTTCATAACAAAACCCCGAAAGTTTTTTGTCTAACTTTCGGGGTTCATGTCACTTTTTAGTCACCCTCTATTTTTTGTTATGATCTCAAGATTACTTCTTGAAGAGGTTCAGGATGTTTGTTACCGCACCTGCGATCTCTGTTGCGTTCTCTACTGCTGTTGTTGCCTTAGCTGAAGCATTTGTAAGTTTCTCTGTGAGAGCAGCCTTGCTGTCTTCTGCCTGTGCTGTGAGGCCTGAGAGGTCTACGTTGTTCACGAGGTTCTGGAGACCGCTCATGATTGAAGTAGAGTTGGTTGTGTTTACAAGGTTATTTGATCCGAGAACGAGTCCGGCAGCAAAATCCTTGTAGAATGAACCCTTGTCAGTCTGACCCTTGAGACCCTGTACGTTTGTTGCGAGGGTTGCGAGGTTCATGAGGTTGGTAAGGTTGCCCATATCGAGCTTACCGTCTGCCTTGTACTGAGAGTAGAGAGCCTTGAGAGCTACACCAGCTGCCTGACCGTTTGTGGTTGCAGCAGTAGTCGCTGTAGTTGTTTCTGTTGCAGGTGCTGTAGTTGTAGTTTCAGTAGTTGTACCCTTTACCTTGTTCAAAAGGTTCTTAAGGAACTGAGCATCAGCTGTGTTCTCAGCTGCAAGGAATGCAGCCATAGCTACGATGATTGTAAGAATTCTTTTCATAATAAAGAGTTTTTAATGGTTATTTAAGTTTCTTGAGGATATTGCTGAGGTTGACCTCCTTAGCGATGATTGCGTGAAGATCCTCGATCTTTACGCGCTCCTGCTGCATCGAGTCACGATGACGGATGGTCACGCAGCGGTCGTTGAGGGAATCGTGGTCGATGGTTACGCAGAACGGAGTTCCGATTGCGTCCTGACGACGATATCTCTTGCCGATAGAGTCCTTCTCGTCATACTGGCAGTTGAAGTCATACTTGAGTTCGTCCATAATCTCTCTTGCAAGCTCTGGAAGACCGTCCTTCTTGATGAGCGGAAGCACTGCAACCTTGACCGGTGCGAGCGGCGCAGGAATGCTGAGGACTACGCGGCTTTCGCCGTTCTCAAGCTGCTCTTCCTTATATGAGTGTGAAAGCACTGCGAGCACCATACGGTCAACTCCGATGGAAGTCTCCACAACATATGGAACATAATTCTCACCAAGCTCAGGATCGAAGTACTGGATCTTCTTTCCAGAGAACTTCTGGTGGTTTCCGAGGTCGAAATCGGTACGTGAGTGGATACCCTCAAGCTCCTTGAATCCGAACGGGAAGCGGAACTCGATGTCTGTAGCCGCATTTGCATAGTGCGCAAGCTTGTCATGGTCGTGGAAACGATAGTTCTCGTCACCCATTCCGAGAGCCTTGTGCCATGCCATACGGTTTTCCTTCCACTTTGCGAACCAGTCGAGCTCTGTGCCCGGCTTGATGAAGAACTGCATCTCCATCTGCTCGAACTCCCTCATACGGAAGATGAACTGACGTGCAACGATCTCGTTTCTGAACGCCTTGCCGATCTGAGCGATACCGAAAGGAATCTTCATGCGGCCTGTCTTCTGTACGTTGAGATAGTTCACGAAGATACCCTGTGCGGTCTCAGGACGGAGATAAATGACGTTAGCGCCTTCTGTCACGCTACCCATCTGGGTGCTGAACATGAGGTTGAACTGACGCACTTCTGTCCAGTTCTTTGTTCCTGAAATCGGACATGCGATCTCACAGTCGATGATGATCTGACGGAGTTCATTAAGGTCATTTGCGTTGAGAGCGTCAGCCATTCTCTGGCGTACCTCGTCAATCTTCTTCTGGTTGCGGAGGACGTTAGGGTTTGTAGCCTTGAACTGAGCCTCGTCGAATGCCTCGCCGAATTTTCTTTTGCCCTTCTCCACGTCCTTCTCGATCTTTTCCTCGAGCTTTCCGATGTAGTCCTCGATGAGAACGTCAGCGCGATATCTCTTCTTTGAATCCTTGTTGTCGATGAGAGGGTCGTTGAATGCACCTACGTGTCCTGATGCCTCCCAAGTGCGTGGATGCATGAAGATCGCTGCGTCGATACCGACAATATTCTCATGAAGCCTTGTCATGGCCTCCCACCAGTATCTCTTGATGTTGTTCTTGAGCTCAGAACCGAGCTGACCATAGTCATAAACGGCTCCAAGACCGTCGTAGATCTCACTTGAAGGGAAAATGAATCCATACTCCTTGCAGTGAGCTACGAGAATTTTGAAAAGTTCTTCCTGTGTCATAATAGTATTATTGTTTTTAATATTGTCATTCTGAGGAGCGAAGCGACGTGAGAATCTCCCGCAACGGGATCATCACAAAATCCCTCTCATACATCAGCTTGTGCGGAACCGTCAGTTCCGGACAGTCTATCTTGTTGTCGCCAAGCAGCAATATGTCTATGTCTATAGGCCGCGAGGCATATATCCTCTCCCCCTTCTCATCATACTTCGGCGGCTCGGTCCTTCCCATCTTCCTTTCGATATCCTTGCATATCTCCAGGATCATGAGGCCCTGTGCTTCGGGATTATATCCTTCCGGAAGTTCAAGTTCGTACAGCACTGCGGCATTTATGAACTTCTCACTCGCCTCAAAGCCCCATGGCTCTGTCTCAATAAACGAGGAAACGGCCTTATATGGCGTCCCAAGCTCCATGTTGAGGCAACTTATCGCATCCTCTATGTTCTTTCTTCTGTCGCCCATATTCGAGCCGAGCGACAGGTAAAGCTCAACCTTTTCAGTGTTCTTCGGACCGGCCCCCACAGGTTCCCTGTCCTCTGCTCTTCAATCGTCAAGTCCGAGCTCGACCAACGCCTCCTCAGACATCCTGCTCTTGTCCCACACTGGCTCGAAAACCAGATCCACCCTGACACTTACCACTCCCGGAACATCTGCTACAGCCGATCTTACCTGCTCCACGACATAGTCTGCCATCGGGCAATTCGGTGCTGTCAGAGTCATCTGTATATACACATTGTGGTCGTCATCGACCTTCACCTCATATATAAGTCCGAGGTCATATACATTCACCGGAATCTCAGGGTCATACACCTGCCTGAGAGCCATGATTATATCTCTTTCAAGTCTCATCTTTCTTTCCTTCTCTTCCTCTGCAATCTCTGCAGACTTCTTTTTAAACCAATCCTTGAGCCCCATAAGCCACTTCTCTGATCTTAGCAATCATCGATACCAGTCCGTTTGCCCTTGTCGGGGAGAGATTCTCCTTCAGACCTATCTTTTCAACAACAGAAAAGTCTGACGAAAGTATCTCCTGCGGAGTGCGTCCTGAATAGAGTCCTATAAGCAAGGATATTATTCCTTTGGTGATGATGGCATCACTGTCAGCATTGAAGATAACCTTGCCGTCCTCTATCTTATAATCAAGCCATACCCTTGACTGGCAGCCCTTTATAAGCCTGTCGTCAGTCTTTGCCGACTCAGGATAGTCCTGAAGGGACTTTCCCAGCTCGATCAGATATTCATATTTGTCAAGCCATTCCTCATACATCGAGAACTCCTCGACAATGGCGTTTTCCGCTTCTATCAGTGTCATTTTCCTTATATCAACATATCAATTGCCTTGTTCAGGCATTTCACAAAATATTCAGCTTCCTCCATCGTATTGTACGGCGCAAGGGAAGCGCGCAGCATTCCTGTCACTCCGAATCTGTCCATGACCGGCTCTGCGCACATCTGTCCGGACCTTACGGCAATGCCCATCTTGTCAAGAATAAGGGCCAGATCCTCATGATGCACACCCTGTACCGAGAACGAAAAAAGAGGAATCTTTTCCTCAGATATTCCACGAGGAACACCATAGAGTCTGATTCTCGGATCATTGTTGAAATAATCCAGCAAGTAATCCTTGATTTTATCGTTATATTTAATTAACTCATTAGTATTCAATAAGTTAACAAATTCTAAAGCAGGTTTTAGCGTCGCTATTGAAGCAAAGTTCTGAGTACCTGCCTCGAACTTCATCGGAAGCGGAGCATACGTCGTTTCCTTGAATGAAACCGTTCCGACCATCTCCCCTCCACCCATATAAGGAGGCATCGCATCAAGCCATTTCTTTTTGCCGTATAGCACTCCGGTACCTGTAGCAGCATAGAGCTTATGTCCTGAGAATACATAGAAATCACAGTCCATCTCCTGAACATCCACCTTGCAATGAACAGCACCTTGTGCTCCGTCAACCAGAACAGGAACTCCCCTGCTGTGACATTTATCTATGATTTCCTTTACCGGATTTATAAGTCCGAGGACATTCGAGATGTGGGTCACAGCCATTATCTTTGTCCTCTCAGTGATGAGTTCTTCGAGCTTTTCAATCATGAGATGACCGCTGTCATCAACCGGCAGAACCTTCAGAACCGCTCCTTTGCGCTTGCACATCATCTGCCATGGAACTATGTTGGAATGATGCTCTGCTTCTGTAACTATGACTTCGTCACCCTCCTTTACGAAAGCTTCACCATAGCAAAAAGCAACAAGATTTACAGCGGCGGTCGTTCCGCTTGTGAAGATGATCTCCTCCCTGACTGCGGCATTGAGGTACTCCTTCACAGCATCTCTCGCACCCTCATAAGCCTGCGTCGCTTCATCAGCAAGTCTGTGCACTGCCCTATGGATATTGGCATTGGATTCCGAACTTATCCTGTTCCACTCATCGAGCACGGTCTGTACTCTCTGACTGGTGGCTGCATTGTCGAAATAAACAAGATTTTTTCCGTACACTTTACGTGAAAGTGACGGAAACATATTTCTTATTTGCTGTATATCCATAAGTGCGCAAATTTAGCAAAAACAATCTTTCTTTTACAGGATTTTATCATAATTTTGCAAATAGTACAAACATATATAGCGATGATTGACTACATTAAAGGAAATATCGAGGAACTTACACCGACGGAAGTGATTCTTGATAACAGCGGAATCGGATACAGAATATTGATTTCCCTACAGACATACGAAGGTCTCAATGGTAAAAAAGATGCTAAAGTATATATCCATCACTACCTGAGGGAAGATGAGGAATTATATTATGGATTTGCATCAAAAGACGAGAGAGAACTGTTCAGACTGCTGATCGGAGTATCAGGAATAGGAGCATCGACAGCCAGAATGATGCTGTCCTCACTCACCTCTGAAGAAATAAGAAATGCAATACTCGCAGAAGATATCAATAAGATAAAAAGCATCAAGGGTATCGGTCTCAAGAGCGCTCAGAGACTTATCCTTGAACTTAAGGATAAAGTCGTAAAAGGAGCTGGAGCCGATAATTCCGTATTGTTCTCAACTGCTTCGAACAGTACTGCAGAAGAAGCTACCACCGCACTTGTCATGCTTGGATTCACTAAGGCAAATGTCAATAAAGCTGTTGCAGCAGTATTGAAAGAACATCCAAACGCAACATTGGAAGAAATAATCAAACTCGGACTCAAACGACTTTAGCGGGATTGAAATTATAAATTAAAAATAAAAAAGTGTTCCACGTGGAACACTTTTTTATTTATCTCCCGAAGTAAACCAGCAAGACCGAAATGTCCGCCGGAGATATTCCTGATATTCTGGAAGCTTGGGCGATAGTACGCGGAGCATACTTCTTAAGCTTCTGACGACACTCAATGGAAAGGCTTTCTACCCTGTCAAAATCAAAGTTTTCAGGGATTGTAAGGTTCTCGAGGCGCATTATTTTATCTGCCATCTGCTGTTCCCTCTGTATATATCCCTTATATTTAATAGAGATTTCTGATGACTCCAGGATTTCTCTCTTATAATTTACCTGTATCTTTACATCAAGCGATCCAAGATCAAGATCTGATACGGGATACTCGGTATTATACTGGAGGATATATGAAGCATCCCTATAAGAAATATTATTCGGATAATCTTCTGTAAAATAATCAGTTAATTCATGGTACTTATTATAATGAATTAAATCGGAATATGAATTTTCTGATTTTAACAGATTATTCAATGGAGAAGAAAATTCCTTTTCTGAATCAATATTAAATTTATTTAATGTTCCACGTGGAACTAAATTATATAAATTATGAATATCTGTCTGCGGTCTGGAAATGAGTTCGGATATTCTGCGGCGCGAATCTATAGTAGAAGACGATACTGATTCAAGGTAATCATTGACACATTCCGGTCTGATTGCAGCATCCGCAAAGAACTTATTGAAACGCTCTACAGACTCATACTTTCTCATGGTATAATCATACCTGTAAGCATCTGCAAGACCTGTTTCATAAGAAAGAGGAGTCAATCTGAAGTCTGCATTATCCTGTCTCAAAAGAATGCGATATTCTGCACGGGAAGTGAACATTCTATATGGTTCATCCACTCCTTTTGTTATAAGATCATCTATGAGAACACCGATATAAGCCTGGTCTCTTTTAAGAATAAACGGATCCTTTTCATGAATCTTCAGATGCGCATTCATTCCGGCAACAAGACCCTGAGCTGCTGCCTCCTCGTATCCGGTAGTTCCATTGATCTGTCCTGCAAAATACAGATTCTCTATATTCTTGAGTTCAAGAGTCGGCTTGAGCTGAGTAGGATCGAAATAATCATATTCGACAGCATATGCCGGTCTGAACACTTTCGCATTTTCAAGACCTTCTATGTTATGAAGGGCTTCCATCTGTACATCAAGAGGAAGAGATGATGAAAATCCCTGAAGATAATATTCGTTCGTTCCCCTGCCCTCAGGCTCCAGGAAAAGCTGATGTTCTGTCTTGTCTGCAAAAGTCCTCAACTTGTCTTCGATGCTCGGACAGTAACGCGGACCGATACCTGTGATCATTCCTGAAAACAAAGGTGAGTCAGCAAAACCGGTTCTCAAAATGTCGTGCACCTTCTGATTGGTGTGAACGATAAAGCAAGGCATCTGCGGAGTTCCGTTCTGAGCAGTCGAAAGGAAAGGCAGATAAGAAAACTTATCAGGGTTCTCATCTCCGAACTGATGAATCATCTTCGAAGTGTCGACAGAAGAAATATCTATTCGAGGCGGAGTACCCGTCTTCATTCTTGCTGTCACAACTCCCATCTCGACCAGCTGCTGAGTCAGACCATGTGACGGTAACTCCCCTATCCTTCCTCCTTCGAACATATTGCGTCCGATGAAAAGACGTCCGTCAAGGAAGGTGCCGGCGGTCAAGATAACCGCTTGAGAATTGAAAATTGCGCCCGTAGTCGTACGAACCCCCGTAATTTTTGAATTCTCGAAGAGAAAACCAGTTACAGAATCTTGGTAAATATCTAATTTACAGGCACTTTCGAGGATTTTACGCCAATATAAAGAAAACTGGATTTTATCGCACTGGGCACGCGGGCTCCACATCGCCGGTCCTTTAGACCTGTTAAGCATGCGGAACTGTAGAGCCGAAGCATCAGTGATGATTCCTGTGTAACCGCCAAGTGCATCGATCTCGCGGACGATCTGTCCCTTGGCAATTCCGCCTATCGCGGGATTGCAGGACATCTGTCCGAACTTGTTCATGTCCATAGAAATCAGGAGGACCGACGATCCCATCCTCGAAGCCGCCATAGCCGCTTCGCATCCTGCATGACCACCACCTACTACTATTATATCATAATGCTTCTGCATACTATACGAGTTCCCTTAAAGAAAGATAGTAATTCTCCTTGGCGCGCATCTGTGCAATGTCTTCCTCGCAATGATCGTCATATCCTATCAGATGGAGGATACCATGGACAATGACCCTGTTGAGTTCTTCGGCGAATTCAGTTCCGTACTCCAAAGAATTTTCCCTTACACTATCTACGCTTATGAACAGATCACCTGAAAGTCTGTCTCCTTCACAATAGTCAAAAGTGATGATATCAGTGAAATAATCATGCTGAAGATATCTCTGGTTTACATCCAGAATATAATTGTCAGAACAGAAGATGATAGATACATCTCCTATCCTGCGTATTTCACTCTCAGCTACAAGACGAAGCCAGCGGTTTGTCAACGTCTTGCCTTTGAAAATAAAATCAGTGTCCTCAAAATAATAAGATATCATAGTCTGAAATTTTATGCAAAACTACAAAATGTATAAAAAGTTTGAAATAAAAAATATAATTTCTAACTTTACCGGGCAAAATAGGAATATAAAAACTAACAATCGATATGGAAATCAAAAAGTCAGAAAAAGCGAATCTTGAAAACAAGAAGCTTCTTTTTGTTGAAATCGGTCTCATCGTATCACTCGCTATCACTCTCATAGCATTCGAGTGGACATCTACAGAAACTGAGACTGCAGTCCTTGAGGACAACACTGAAATACTCGTAGAGGAGGAAATGATCTCAACTCAGATGGAAACCCCTCCACCTCCACCAGCAGCACCTAAGATTCCTGTTCTTTCAGACCAGATCGACATCGTTGATGACGAAATCGAGATCGAGGACGATATGTTCATGAATCTTGAGGATGACGCAAGTCTCGGTGTTGAAATTATGGACTATGTAGAGGTTGAAGAGGAAGTTGTTGAAGAGGAAGCTATTCCGTTCCAGCTCGTAGAGGAGAAGCCTTCATTCCAGGGTGGTGATGCTAACCAGTTCTCAAAGTGGGTGAACTCAAGACTTGTTTATCCTGAGATTGCAAAGGAAAACGGTGTTCAGGGTCGTGTTACTCTCCAGTTCACAGTTGAGAAGGACGGAACAGTTACAAAGGTAAAGGTTCTCCGTGGTGTTGACCCATCACTTGACAAGGAGGCTGTTCGCGTAGTATCAATGTCTCCAAAGTGGAAGCCAGGAAAGCAGAGAGACCGTGCGGTTCCTGTAACCTACACCTTCCCTGTTATCTTCCAGCTTAGATAATTATTTGATTTACAAATATTTAATAACTCCGATCAATATATTTGACCGGAGTTATTTATTCGTTATGTCATCACTATAACATATGGCAAAAATAATAGAAGAACAGCACCAGGAAAAAGCAGTGTTCGTCGGAGTAATAAAGCAGAACGATGACGAGCGCCAGGTGATGGAATATCTTGATGAACTTGAGTTTCTCGCAGAGACTGCGGGAGCTATCGGCGTCAAGAAGTTTATACAGAAAGTAGACCGTCCGGATTCAAGGACATATATCAGAAGCGGTAAGCTTCAGGAGATAAGAGAGTATATTGAGGAAAATGAAATTGAAGTGGTCATTTTCGATGATGAACTCTCCCCTACCCAGCTGAGAAACATCGAAAGAGAGCTGAATATCCGCATTCTCGACAGAACAAACCTTATCCTGGATATATTCGCACAGAGAGCAAAGACTGCATATGCAAAAATGCAGGTGGAACTTGCTCAATATCAATACCTTCTCCCACGATTAACAAGAATGTGGACGCACCTTGAAAGACAGAAGGGAGGTATCGGTATGAGAGGTCCTGGTGAGACACAGATCGAGACGGACCGCCGTATCATCCAGGACAAGATTTCAAAGCTGAAGGAGCAACTCAAGAAGGTGGACAAACAGATGGCTTCACAGCGCGGAAATCGCGGTTCTCTTGTCCGTATTTCGCTTGTAGGATATACAAACGTAGGAAAGAGTACATTGATGAATTTACTTGCTAAAAGCGACGTTTTCGCAGAAAACAAGCTATTTGCTACGCTTGACACTACAGTCAGAAAAGTGGTTATCGAAAATGTGCCGTTCCTCCTCAGTGACACGGTAGGTTTCATCAGAAAGCTGCCACATCAGCTGGTGGAGGCTTTCAAAAGTACTCTGGACGAGGTTCGCGAGGCGGATATTCTCATGCATGTGGTAGATATATCACATCCTAACTTCGAAGATCATATAAGGGTAGTAGAAGAGACCCTTAAGGATATTAAGGCTATAGATAAGCCTATATTCGTGGTATTCAACAAGATAGATGCATATAGATACGAAGAGTATGACGAGTTCTCGCTTGAGCCTAAGAAACAGATAAACTATACTCTCGAGGAGTTCAAGAACAGCTGGATAGCCAAGGAAAACACTCCATGCATATTCATCTCGGCAAGAGAAAAGATAAGCATAGACAAACTCAGGGGAGACCTCTATAAAATGGTAGCGGAAATCCATGCCGGCCGCTATCCATTCGATAACTTCCTTTGGTAATACATACTTATCAAAGAAATAAAAGTCATAATTGATTCCGTTGACCCCCGCCCCGTACCTTCGGTACTCAGGCACCCCCTGGCCGGGGGTGGCATGTCAACTCCATTAATCATGACTTTTATTATTTAGTAAATTATAGTATGGTATAGGGTAGGAAAAACCATGGCCGCCCGTGGCCTTGTGAACGGGAGGGGCCCGCGACGAAGTCGTGGGAGGGATTTAGTTTTTCCTACCCTATACCATACAAACTTTATTAAAAACGTAACTTAATATAAAAAAGGTGGTAATTCGATTGAATGACCACCTTAATTATATATGATTCAGGATATTAGTCCTGAAGCTTTGCAGCAAGGAACTCACGGTTGAGACGTGCGATGTGAGTTACTGTGATGTGCTTAGGGCACTCCATCTCACAAGCCTTGGTGTTGGTACAAGCACCGAATCCGAGCTCGTCCATCTTTGCAACCATGGCCTTTGCACGCTTTGCTCCCTCTACCTTTCCCTGTGGGAGAAGTGCGAGCGAGCTTACGCGAGCTGCAACGAAAAGCATAGCCGAACCGTTCTTACATGTAGCTGCACATGCACCGCAACCGATACATGCTGCACCGTCCATAGACTCCTCAGCCTGCTCGTAAGGAATAGGAATAGCGTTTCCGTCCGGAACACCACCTGTTCTTACTGATACGTATCCGCCTGCCTGGAGGATCTTGTCATAAGCCTGACGGTCTACAACGAGGTCCTTGATTACAGGGAATCCCTTTGCTCTCCAAGGCTCGATAGTGATAGTATCGCCATCCTTGAATTTACGCATATGAAGCTGGCATGTTGTCACCTCATCGTCTGGTCCGTGTGCACGGCCGTTGATGTAAAGTGAGCAAGCACCGCAGATACCTTCGCGGCAGTCGTGGTCGAATGAAACCGGACCGCTGCTCTTGCATCCCTTCTCGACAGCTACCGGATCTACACCCTCAGCAATAAGCTGCTCATTGAGGATATCGAGCATCTCGAGGAATGAACTGTCAGAGGAGATATTCTTAACCTTGTAGGTCTCAAAATGTCCTTGAGCCTTGGCGTTTTTCTGACGCCATACTTTCAATGTCAAATCCATGTCTAATTAGTCTTTATAGTTTCTGGTAGCTATCTTAATGTTCTCATATACAAGTGGTTCCTTGTGGAGCTCTGGCTCAACATCCTCACCCTTGTACTCCCAAGCAGCAACGTACATATAGTTCTCGTCGTCACGCTTGGTCTCACCCTCTTCAGTCTGCATCTCCTCACGGAAGTGACCTCCGCAAGACTCGTTTCTGTTGAGAGCATCGCGAGCCATGAGCTCACCTATTTCGAAGAAGTCAACGAGGCGGAGAGCCTTCTCGAGCTCCTGGTTGAACTCACCGTTCTCACCAGCCACGAATACGTTCTTCCAGAAATCCTTCTTGAGAGCCTGGATAAGCTCGATAGCCTTCTTAAGACCAGCCTCGTTACGTGCCATACCTACATACTCCCACATGATGTGACCGAGTTCCTTGTGGTATGAATCCACAGACCTCTTACCCTTCACTGCGAAGAGCTTTGCGATCTTGTCGGTAACCGCCTTCTCAGCCTCAGCGAATTCAGGTGCGTTGACGTCAGTCTTAGGCTCCTTGAACTTGCCTGCGAGGTAGTCGCCGATAGTGTAAGGGAGGATGAAGTAACCGTCAGCAAGACCCTGCATGAGTGCAGATGCGCCGAGACGGTTTCCGCCGTGGTCAGAGAAGTTGGCCTCACCGATAGCGTAGAGACCAGGAACTGTTGTCTGGAGGTTGTAGTCTACCCAGATACCACCCATAGTGTAGTGGATTGCAGGATAGATCATCATAGGCTCCTTATATGGGTTCACGTCAGTGATCTTCTCATACATCTGGAAGAGGTTACCGTATCTTGCTCTGATGACATCCTCACCAAGACGCTCGATGGCTGTCTTGAAATCGAGGAATACTGCAAGACCTGTGTTGTTCACGCCATAACCTGCGTCGCAACGCTCCTTTGCTGCACGTGAAGCAACGTCACGTGGAACGAGGTTACCGAAAGCAGGGTAGCGACGCTCGAGATAGTAGTCGCGATCCTCTTCAGCGATGTCTGAAGGCTTCTTTGTACCTGCGCGGAGAGCCTTTACGTCCTCCATGCTCTTTGGCACCCAGATACGTCCGTCGTTACGGAGAGACTCTGACATGAGAGTAAGCTTTGACTGCTGGTCACCATGTACAGGAATACATGTAGGGTGGATCTGAGCGAAGCAAGGGTTTGCGAAGAAAGCACCCTTCTTGTAGCACTGCCAAGCTGCTGAACCATTTGAGTTCATTGCATTGGTAGAGAGGAAGTAAGTGTTTCCGTAACCACCTGTAGCGATAACTACAGCGTGTGCTCCGAATCTCTCGATCTTGCCTGTTACAAGATTTCTTGCGATGATACCCTTTGCCTCACCGTTGATGAGGACTACATCGAGCATCTCGTAACGTGGGTAGCTCTTTACAGTGCCGGCTGCGATCTGACGGTTCAGGGCAGCGTATGCACCGAGAAGGAGCTGCTGTCCGGTTTGACCGCGGGCGTAGAAGGTACGACTAACCTGCGCACCTCCGAAAGAGCGGTTGGCGAGAAGTCCGCCGTATTCCCTTGCAAAAGGAACACCCTGTGCAACGCACTGGTCAATGATGTTGTTGCTGACCTCGGCAAGACGATAAACGTTAGCCTCGCGTGCACGATAGTCTCCTCCCTTGATTGTGTCGTAGAAGAGACGATAGACAGAGTCGTTGTCGTTCTGGTAGTTCTTAGCTGCATTGATACCACCCTGTGCTGCGATAGAGTGAGCACGACGAGGTGAGTCGCTGATGCAGAACACCTTCACATTGTAGCCAAGCTCTCCGAGCGAAGCAGCTGCAGATGCTCCGCCGAGACCGGTTCCTACCACAATGACTTCCATTTTTCTTTTGTTGCCAGGGCTGACAACACGGATCTGAGATTTGTGCTTTGTCCATTTCTCTGACAAAGGTCCCTCAGGAATCTTAGAAATAAGTTTTTCGGCCATTTTTATAGAGTGTTAGTGAAATTTCGGCACAAGTTTAATGAAAATCGACCGATTAAGCAATTAAATCGGCCGACTTCCTATCATTTATGATAGGTTATGATCTTTTTTATATGTTTTTCTGATAAACGTTCGTAGGATTTCAGATATTTCCGGTAACTGATCCTGCCATCAATGAAATCAGAATAAAGCTCATTGAAAGCTTTTGAAAGCGGTATTTCAAGCTTTCCAGACAGCTCTGAATATCTCTCGGCAAGGGATATGTCGAAATACCCTTCCTTGCCTTCCGGAAACAGTTCGTTCTTTAACTCAAGAGACAGACCGCACAGCAAAGAGCAGTCACTTCCCTCCCCTTTTTTCATTGCTGACGGTATATGATCCCTATCAGACACCGGAACAGGAACCATGACCGCCGTTGCAGGATATCCCAAAGCTGCCCAGAAGACGGTTCCGGCAGGATCTTCACCGGCCTTTACCCCATGTACCACGACTGAAGCGGAAGTTATGTATCTCGGAATATAAAGAGAATCTCCCTGATGTCTGTAAGAACGTGAAAGTGAATTCATTATGACCTCAGGATCAATTTTCTCGAATACTCCGCCATTCATATTCATTTCAGAGAATATATCCACGGCGGTGCAATACCTCTCAACCCCTTTCCAGTCCTCCTTGCGTCCCGTAACCGAGAAATTAGTGACAACACAATACCCTTCCTTCATCTCATTGACATCCCTCTTCACGTAACCTGAATTCGAGGTTTCATAATAAGCTGCCCCTCCAAAGGCGTCAATACAGCCGAAATTCGCCTCAACTCCCATCGGACGGGACAATGTATCAAGAAAATGTTCAAAGTCGCTTAAAGTGGCGCAGATTTCCAGAGCGCGGTACATGAGCACTCCTTCCCGATCCATGTCCGCCGCTGGCACATCATCATCCTTAAGACAATAAGATGCCGTATTCATTATGGAAAATCCGGCAGTATTGCTGCCGATCCACACTTCCCTGCCCAAAGGTCCTTCCTTTGAATTGACCAGGCCTATGAAATTGTATGTTTCCCCATTGAAATGCTCAAGCCTGTTGTCCAGGGTGCCGGTATCGCGATGCTTCCAGAGAAGCGGTCTTCCGTCAGGAGTGGCCCATCCTGGTATTATCACGGATGTACAGGCAAAAGATGCCACAGGGAAAAGAATTCCTATGGCAACAATTAATATATGAAACCTTTTCATAATGATCAGAACAACGACGGATCGTCCATATTGATGTTTCCCTTCTCAAGCCCGAGATGCCTGTAAGCGAGTTCGGTCGCTTCCCTGCCACGAGGAGTACGCATAATGAATCCCTCCTTTATAAGGAAAGGCTCATAAACCTCTTCAAGGGTTCCCTGATCCTCGCCGACGGCAGTGGCTATGGTATTTGCACCGACCGGACCTCCCTTGAACTTCGTTATGATGGTCTTGAGAATCTTGTTGTCTATCGCGTCCAATCCCCTCTTGTCTATGTTAAGGGCATCCAGGGCATACCTCGCGATCGCAAGGTCGATGCTTCCGCTTCCCATCACCTGGGCGAAGTCACGGACACGGCGCAGAAGGGAGTTCGCAATACGCGGAGTTCCACGGCTGCGCAGGGCTATCTCGTAAGCGGCATCCTGATCGATCGCCACCTTCAATATGGATGCGCTTCTCTTGACGATGTTCACAAGGGTCAGGGTATCATAATATTCCATCGCGCATGTGATGCCGAAACGGGCGCGGAGCGGGGAGGTAAGAAGACCGCTGCGCGTCGTTGCTCCTACAAGCGTGAAAGGATTGAGGGAAATACGCACAGAACGTGCTCCAGGCCCCTTGTCTATCATTATATCTATGACGAAATCCTCCATTGCGGAATAGAGATACTCTTCAACTACAGGAGAAAGCCTGTGTATTTCATCAATGAAAAGGACATCTCCCTCCTCCAGGGACGTAAGCAGGCCGGCAAGATCGCCCGGCTTGTCAAGGATAGGGCCCGAAGTTACCTTCATGTTCACTCCGAGCTCATTGGCTATGATATGCGCAAGAGTTGTCTTTCCAAGACCCGGAGGCCCGTGGAAAAGACAATGGTCGAGAGCCTCTCCCCTCATCTTTGCAGCCGCCACGAAGATCTTGAGATTGGACACTATCTTGTCCTGTCCTGTAAAGTCTTCCAGGTCCTGCGGACGGATAATTCCGTCGAAATCTTTATCTTTGCCCTCGTTGATATTGTGCGGGTCGAAATCAGTAGCCATGGCCAAACGAAATAATTATATACAAATATATATATATTTATTTAAAAATTGATGATGATTATTTCGATGTTGATATGTTGATAACTGGAATACATATTTGACACTCAATATCTTATATTTGTTACATTATGTTGAAAAGCCTGATGTGAACTTATTGGAAAAAAAATCGGAAAAAATTTTGACATGAATTTTATCCGTAGGGATATACAGGAATAATTTATTTGCCAATTTAGTTTTTAGAGTTTATCAACAGGTTTTTTAACCGGTTTTCAATAGAAAAAGACAGCTGATGTTAATAAGTTCAAAATCCGTAAAGCAGCTTGCGGAAAATATAGGAAAGTCATCCGAAACATTCTGTTCCGGACTGTTTCTTTCGGCCAGATGGTTCGTAGTTTCCGAGCTTGACCATGACGGTATCCAGATGATAGTCATGCCGGACAGGGATTCTGCGGAATACTGTTCCGTGGATCTCTATAATCTTATAGAAGGCGACAAGGTGTTCTTCCTTCCTGATTCGGGAAAGACTCTCGAACGAAGCAATTACAAATCTTCACTCAGCGTACAGAGGACATCTGCGATAGGAAAGATACTTGACCACAAGGAAGGTCAGCTTATAATAGTTACATATCCGGCTGCTCTTGAGGAAGGTGTTCCTGATGCCGCCAGTATCAGGAAATCATTGCTGAAACTTAAGGTAGGGGATGAGATCAGCCATGATGATATAGTGGATTCTCTTTTTGAAAGCGGATTTGAAAGAGTGGATTTCGTAGCTGAACCGGGTCATTTCGCGATTAGGGGAGCCATAGTGGATATATTCTCATATTCATATAACAATCCGTTCAGAATTTCATTCTTCGGAGATGAGGTGGAATCCATAAATATATTTGACTGCAACACCCAGCTTTCCAAGGAGAAGGTGGTGGAGGCTGAGATATATCCGGATATAGCTTCATCGGAAGAAGGGGAGGGGCTCGTACAGCTCGCATCTCTTCTTCCTGAAGATACTCTCGTATGGCTTGATTCTTCCGACATGTACAGGAACAGGGAATTCTGGCCTTATCTCGAAAAGTTCAGAAGGATATTCATGGAACTTCCTCTGTCGCGGCAGAATGAAGATGCAGTCAGGTTCAATATTTCTCCTCAGCCTGTATTCAACAAGAATTTCGAGCTTCTTACAGAAGACATTCGCAAGCGTCTTGAGGAAGGATACAGGGTAAGGATATATGGTGAAAAGCAGTCTCAGCTGGACAGATTGAAATCGATTCTTTCCCAGAACGGAGGCATAATGCCTGAATTCATTCCTCATTGCAATATACATAACGGTTTCATTGACAACGATGACAAGGTCTGCTGCTACAGTGATCATGAAATATTCGACAGATTCCATCGTGTAAGCCTCAGGCGTACGGTAGAGAAGAGTGAACAGCTGACGATCAATGACCTTACCTCATTTGCAATAGGGGATTATATAGTACATATCGACTATGGAGTAGGTGTATTCGGGGGACTTGTCAGGATGAAGGATGACAAGGGAAGGATGCATGAAGTGGTGAAGCTGATATATAAGGATAATGACGTGGTCTTTGTTTCTGTCCACGCCCTTCATAAGATATCGCGTTATAAATCCAAGGATTCTGAACCTCCTAAGATACATAAGATAGGCTCGAAAGTATGGCAGAATCTCAAGGCCAGCACAAAATCCAAGGTCAAGGATATAGCCAAGGATCTTATTCAGCTCTATGCAAAGCGTAAGAGCGCCAAAGGATTTGCATTTTCAGGGGATACCTATCTTCAGCAGGAGCTTGAATCATCGTTCATGTACGAAGATACACCGGATCAGGAAAGGGCAGTGCAGGCTGTGAAGAGAGACATGGAGGATGATTGTCCTATGGACAGACTTGTCTGCGGTGATGTAGGATTCGGAAAGACCGAAGTGGCCGTACGTGCTGCATTCAAGGCAGTTGCAGACAGCAAGCAGGTGGCTGTACTTGTGCCTACTACCATCCTGGCGCTTCAGCATTTCAATACTTTCAAGAACCGTCTCAAGGATTTTCCATGCAATATAGACTATGTAAGCCGCCTGAGGACAGCAAAGGAGATTTCTGACATTCAGAAGAGGCTCAAGGCGGGTACTCTTGATATTGTGATAGGAACACATAAACTGGTAGGAAAGGGATTTGAATTCAAGGATCTCGGTCTTCTTATCATCGATGAGGAGCAGAAATTCGGTGTAAGCGCCAAGGAAAAGCTTCGTCAGCTCAAGGCATCCGTAGATACGTTGACACTGACCGCTACCCCTATTCCGAGAACCCTGCAGTTTTCGCTTCTGGGTGCCCGCGACCTGTCTATCATAAGCACACCTCCGCCTAACAGGATTCCTGTCCAGACGGAAATAATGCTGTTCGACCATGATGAAATAAAGAAGATAATCAATTATGAGATAAACAGGGGAGGACAGGTATTCTTCGTCCATAACAGAGTAGAGGAACTTCAGTCTGTCTATGATATACTTCACAGGCTTGTACCTGACATTAAGATATGTCTTGCCCATGGCCAGATGGAGGCAAAGGTACTTGAAAACAAGATACTTGACTTCATGGCAGGGGACTATGACATGCTTCTCTGCACGACGATCATCGAGAACGGTCTGGACATTCCTAATGCCAATACCATAATAATAAACCAGGCTCAGAACATCGGCCTGAGCGACCTGCACCAGCTTCGCGGCCGCGTAGGTCGTTCGAACCGCCGTTCATTCTGTTATCTGATAGTGCCACCTCTTGTATCTATAACAGAGGATGCCCGCCGCCGTCTCAAGGCCATAGAGTCCTTCTCGGACCTGGGCAGCGGCTTCAACATAGCCATGCAGGATCTTGATATCCGTGGTGCGGGAAACCTGCTCGGTGCGGAACAGAGCGGCTTCATCACAGACATGGGCTTTGAGACATATCAGAAGATCCTTGCCGAGGCTATGGAGGAGCTTGGCTTCGAGACAGGAATCAGTTCAAGAAGTTCAGGTGACAATTTCGTATCTGACTGCACGATCGAGACCGATCAGCTTGCCCTTATTCCGGACAGTTATATTGACATGACTGCCGAAAAGATAAGGATATACAAGGAACTGGATTCGCTCACTTCCGAGAAGGATCTCATCAATATGAAGAACAGGCTTACCGACCGTTTCGGAAAGATGCCTGTAGAGCTTGAAAGACTGTTCGATATAGTAAGGATAAGGCAGCTGGGACAAAAGCTCGGATTTGAAAAGATAATAATAAAGAACGGTGTGATGATAGCGTTCTTCATAACAAATCCTCTCTCGCAATATTATCGTTCAGACAGATTTTCAAAAGTTCTGGAGAATGTCAATCTCAATCCTAAGCTTTTTGAAATAAAGCAGCCGGACGGCAGACTCAGGATAATGGTGCGCAATGTCGATGGAATATCAAAGGCATACGATATATTAAAGAAATTGTAGATTATGGCAAATCTTTTAATTGACATAGGAAATACAGCATTGAAGGCAGCCTGGGCAGACGGAATAACTTTAGGAAAGACTTTCCGTTATCAGGGTGAAAGAATGCTTGACTTCATACTTTCCCTTACATCAAAGTCAAGACCTGAAAAAATAGTTGTAAGCAGTATAAGATTCTTTTCCGTCCAGAATATCCAGAGACTTGAGAAGGAATGTGATGAACTCATTGTCCTTGAGAGTGAAAAGATATCTGAATCATATTCCTTGCCCGCTTATCTGACACCGGACAGGGTTGCTTCGATATTGGCGGCAAGATACCTTTTCAAGGGAAAATCCTGCACTATATTCGATCTTGGAACCACGCTGGCCATAGATGTAATAGGTAAGGAAGGGGAGTATCAGGGAGGATATATTTCTCCTGGATGTCACACCAGGTTCAAATCCGTAAACAGATATTCCAGAACACTGCCTTTGATCAGTATGCAGGATGATATTCCTGAAATTGGTACGGATATTGCTTCATCGATAATATCTGGCATTATTTCCGGTATTATGTATGAAATTGACGGATATGTAAATAAGTATCCGGAAAATATCAATGTTTTTACGGGAGGTGATGCGATTTATTTTGCAAAAAGGCGGAAAAACTCCATATTTGTAGTTTGTAACCTCGTGCTTATGGGGTTGGCTTTAATAGCTTTAGGATATGATAAGTAAGATAGAAAGAATACTTCTGTTGACGGTATTCCTCATCATAAGTGTCTCTGTTTCTGCGCAAGACGGTACTTATGGTGCGTATTCTCCGTATTCTATATTCGGAATCGGAGATATATCAAAGGAGGGTACCGCCTACAACAAGAGTATGGGAGGAACGGGTATAGCAAACAGAAACAGAAGATTCATAAACTATATGAATCCGGCTGCTGTAACTGCAAGAGATTCCTTATCATTTATGGCTGATTTCGGATTGACCGAAAGCAACAGTGTCTTCAGACAGGGAGATATAAAGTCCGCTCACAATACTTTCAACATCTATGATTTCGTGATGACTTTCCCTATCTACAAGTCATCTGCATTCATGGTGGGAATAACTCCTTTCAGTGATATGGGTTATGATTTCTCTTCAATCGAGAAAGATCCTGAAATCATTGGAAACACAGGAAACATCACATATGATTCCTATGGAACAGGAAGTGTGTATCAGGTGTTTGCAGGAGCAGGAGTTACATTCTGGAAGCGACTTTCGTTAGGTGCTGAAATGATTTATTATTTCGGTAATCTTGACAAGGTTACAAATATGGATTATTCCAACTCTTCATACAGGTCGGTCAACAGCGGAAGCGAGCTGATGGTAAGGGGACTTACCGGAAAGTTCGGACTTCAGTATGAGCAGAAGATTGCCGGAGATGTTTCCGTAGTTGTAGGAGCCACATACAGGATGGGAACCAATATGAAGGGTTATTCTACCAATTACCGATATGCAAATCAGTCAAGCGTGACCGATACATTGAAATACAGTGTCGATACTCTCGCACGTTCAGGCATGAGGTTCGGAGATGAAATAGGAATAGGAATTGCAGTAAAGGGCGGTGAACGCTGGAGTGCCGAATTCAATTATCTGAGGTCTGACTGGACCAAGTCAGGTTTTGATAATGCTCCCGGATTTTCTTCAATCGGTGATTCAAAGTTCACTTCGACTGTTTCTCAGTCTTTCAGGGCCGGATTTGAAATAGTACCTAACAGGAACGACATCAGGTATTATCTGAAGAGATGTTCATATCGTGCAGGAGTATATTATGACCAGGCATATTACAAGCTTGACGGACATAATGTTAATTCGATGGGAATAACCCTGGGAGTGACTTTGCCTGTATTCAGATATTACAACGGAATATCACTTGGTGTGGATATGGGACAAAGAGCCAGTACGAGGAACAATATGATAAGGGAACGGTATATAACTTTCAATATCGGTTTCAATATTCACGATATCTGGTTCAGGAAGGTTCAATATAACTAGTATATAATTAAAAAACACAAAATAAAATCATGAAAAGAATTGTACTGTTAATCTCTGTAGCTGCTATCGCTCTTCTTGGTAGCAGTAAGGTATCTGCTCAGGGTAAATACGGACCTGACAGCACTGAATGTATCAAGTATCTCTCGTATTATACAGAGTACTACAAGCAGAAGAATTACGATGCTGCTCTTCCTAACTGGAGACAGGCTTACAAGTATTGCCCTCCTACATCGAGGTATTCAATGCTTTCTGATGGTACTACTTTGATCCGTAACCTCATCCAGAAGAATCAGAACAACCCTGTTTATAAGGAGAAACTCGTTGACTCGTTGATGACTCTGTACAACCAGAGAGTAGAGTTCTGGCCTAAATATGCCACAAGTTCTCTCAACAACATGGCTCTCGATATGTATAACTACATGAAGGATGAGCCTGCAAAGCTTCTTGAGGGACTTACAGGTGTCATCGAGCAGACAAAGTCAAAGACAAGACCTAACATCTTCCTGTTCCAGATCAGTACAGCTGTAGATCTCTATAAGAACGGCCTTCTTGATCCTGAGACAGTGATCAGTATCTACGAGACTGGTGTCCAGTATCTTGGCGAGATCACTCCTAAGAACGATGTAGAGGCAAGAAGCATCGAGAAGACAATCACTGACTTCGAGAGCGTGTTCATCACAAGCCAGGTTGCAAGCTGTGACAACCTCATCACTCTCTTTACTCCAAGATATGAGGCTGATCCTCAGAACCTTGAGCTTTCGAAGAACATAGTAAGAATGATGAGCCTCACTGAGGGATGCATGGACAACGACCTCTTCCTCAATGCAGTTCAGACAGTTTATACACTTGAGCCTTCACACACTTCTGCATACTATCTCTACAGACTGTATTCAAGCAGAAACGATGTTGACAATGCAATCAAGTTCATCGAAGAGGCTGTCGCTTCAGAGGAGTCAGATGCAGCAGCAGATGCAAACTACCTGTTCGAACTTGCAGCATTCAGCTTCAAGAACGGTAAGAATGCAAAGGCATACGAGGCGGCTCAGAAGGTTGTAGAACTTGATCCTGCAATGGCTGGTAAGGCTTACATGCTCATCGGTACCATCTGGGGTTCTACAGTATGCGGCGGAAACGAGATCGAGAGAAGAGCTCCATACTGGGTTGCAGTTGACTATATGCAGAAGGCAAAGAATGCGGATCCTGCACTTGCTGATGATGCAAATAACTACATCAGACAGTATTCTGCATACTATCCACAGACTGCTGAGGCATTCATGTATGATGTAACCGACGGTCAGTCATACACTGTATCATGCGGTGGCATGAGGGCTGTGACTACTGTAAGAACACAGAAATAGTTTGAAAGACATCAGACATATGTTTAAGATGATTGCAACCGCTGCGGCGGTTGCTTTCGTCGTTTATTCCTGTAAAGGTAAATTGGGTGAGGCCAAGTCGCTGGTCTTGTCCGAAACCCCTGTCCAGACAGTGGACAATATGTTCATCGTACAGTCTGAAAACGGAAAGATACAGATGAGGGCTGTGGCGGACCTTATGGAGAAATACGAGAGGGATACTCTGTCATATGAATTGTTTCCAAAAGGATTTTCCGTTTACGGCTACACTGATGAAGGATTGCTTGAAACAGAGATTATTGCTGATAATGCAAAGCACATGAAATATGAGGACGGCCGTGAAAGCTGGGAAGCATACGGAAATGTCATAGTGAAGAATCTCATCAAGCAGGAAGTCATGGAAACCGATACATTGTATTGGGACCAGAAGAATGAGAAGATATACACTCATTGCTATGTCAAGATGTATTCACCTTCAGGATTCATGCAGGGTTATGGAATGGAATCAGACCAGAGAGCAAGGAATTCCATAATATTCAATCCTTTCAACAGTTACGGCATTGTGGTGGAAGACAGCACCAGGGTTGTGATTGATTCTGTCAATTTTATAGGCCCTTTATTAAAAAAATAGCGCAGGATTGGCAGAAAATTACTATATTCGCACCCTTAATGCTTTATACGGGAAAAATAATTTAAAATCATAACAAAATGGCAGTTCTTGAAACAATCCGTGTTAAGTTCGGAATTGTGATTTCAGTGCTCATCGCAGTGGCACTGTTATCTTTCATTATCGATCCGAGCACTCTGCAGTCTGTCTCTAACTCTATGTCATCAAAGTATGATGTAGGTGAGATCGACGGCAAGTCTATTTCTTATGCAGATTTCCAGGCTGAAGTAGAAAAGTTCACAACCCTCAGCGAAATGAACGGTAACCCTGTTCAGGGTGAGGAGGCTCTTGCAATGGTCCGTCAGCAGGCTTGGAAGCAGTTCATTGACAATTATCTCTTCATTCCATCAGCAAAGGCTGCAGGTTTCAATGTAGGCGAGGAGGAAATGTTCCAGCTTATGTCCGGCGAGATGATGTCAAACGTTCTCATGCAGGTTTTCCAGGGTAACCTCAATAAGGATCTTCTCGTTCAGCTCGAGGCTGAAGTTGCAGCTGATGAGACAGGACGCATGCAGATGTTCTGGGACAACCTTCTTGATGCAGTGAACAAGGATCAGTTCTACACCAAGTATCAGTCTCTCTTTGCAATGAGCTCGTTCACCAACGACCTCATGCTTGCCGACCAGGTAAAGGGTAACAACAATACATTCGATGTAGAGTTCGTCATGCTTCCTTACGGTTTTGCAAAGGACAGCACAATCGTGGTTTCTGACAAGGAGATCAAGGCATACTACGATGCTCACAAGGATATGTACAAGCAGAATGCAAGCAGGGACATCGAGTATGTAGTATTCGAGATCGTTCCTTCAGCTGATGACATAGCAGCGGCAAATAATGCAGTTGCAAACTCATACGAGGCATTTGCTCAGACTGAGAATATGAAGAGCTTCCTTCTCTCATACTCAGACAGACAGTATGACAACCACTGGTACAAGGCTGGTGAGCTCAACTCAGTTTCAAAGAATATCAACGACTATGTATTCGGCAAGGATGCTACAGTATCTGAAATCTTCGAGAACGGCACTACTTTCCAGGCTGTAAGAGTAATGGAGAGCGCAATGGTTCCTGATTCAGTATATGTAAAGTATGTTGCTTCAAATGTTGAGGATGTAGACGCAGCTCTTGCTGAGGCAACTGCTGAGTGGATCCCTCAGATTCCGGGCTTCGAGGCTCTTATGACAGCTGACAAGAATGCCCAGATGACAATCAACGGCATGGTATTCCAGGTTCTTGACAAGACAGCACCTGTAGCCAAGAAGAGAGTTGCTATCCTTGAGAAGACAGCTCAGCCAAGCGACGCTACAAGAAGCTCATTCTATGCAAAGGCCAACACTCTTGCAACAAAGTCAGCTGGCAAATATGAGAAATTCCAGACAGCGGTTCAGGAGGAAGGTCTCTATGCTCACCCATTCAACAAGATGCCTGAGAGCGCTAACAGACTCGGTTCTGTAGAGCACACCAAGGAAGTTACAAGATGGGCATTCGACGCTAAGGTAGGCGAGGTTTCAAACATCATCTCTATCGACAACAAGTACTATGTGATTGCAGCCCTCAAGGGTGTTCACAAGGAAGGATATACACCTGTAGCTGAAGTTGCTACAAGGATCGAGTCTGTCCTCTATCAGGAGAAGCTTGCTGAGAAGAAGGCAGCTGAGGTGGCAGAGAAGATCCAGGGTATGACTGAGCTCGAGGCTGTAGCTGAGGCACTCGGCACAACAGTAAGTTCAAAGGAGGATGTGACTTTCGCTTCATTCACTTCATCAGGTCTTGACAACAAGTTCATCGGTGCTGCTTCAGTAGCAGAGGAAGGTGTACTCAACGGTCCTGTAAAGGGTAACACAGGAGTTTATGTATACAAGGTTACAGGTCGTTCAGAGGGTGCTTTCTTCACAGAGGATGACGCTAAGAACCGTGATATGCAGATGAACTATTCTGCACTCAGAATGCTCCTCCCTGTAATGATGGATGCAGCTGACGTAAAGGACAATACAGCAAGATTCTATTAATAGATACAATCCATAAGACCAAAGAGACTGATCATACCGATCAGTCTCTTTTTTTATTGTATTAAAAAATATGTAAGTTTGTGGAGATAAATATATTTGATATGCGGCGTATTCTATCGTTTTCAGCAATAATATGTCTGGTTCTCTGCTGTTCCGGATGCATCAATGAAAAGCTTCAGGGTGCTGATCTTAAGGTAGGGGATCGACTTCCGGATTTTTCTGTGAAGATGAATGACGGACGGGTGGTTACTGATGAGGATCTCATCGGCAGTGTATCATGTGTAGTCCTTTTCCATACTTCCTGCCCTGACTGTCAGAGCACTCTGCCATCCATTCAGAGACTTTATGATGAATATGCCCCTGAAACGGTCAGATTTGCCCTTATAAGCCGCGAAGAGGGAGCGGAGGAGATAGAGTCTTATTGGACTGAAAAGTCCTATGATATGCCTTATTCTGCCCAGGAGAGCCGAAAGGTCTACAACAAGTTCGCCTCATCACGTATCCCAAGGGTATATATATCAGATAAGGATGGGATCATCAGGTATATATATACCGACAATCCCATCCCTTCATATGATGAACTCAAATCCTGCCTGGAGTCGCTTATACGTTAAAGAGGAAGTGCATGATGTCGCCGTCCTGAACGACATACTCCTTGCCTTCCACTCCGAGTTTACCTGCTGCACGGCATGCAGCTTCTGATTTGAGGCTTACAAAGTCCTCATATTTGATTACTTCAGCGCGGATGAATCCCTTCTCGAAGTCTGTATGGATCACTCCTGCAGCCTTCGGAGCCTTGTCTCCCTTGTTGATTGTCCACGCACGGCACTCGTCTGCACCTGCAGTGAAATATGTACGGAGGTTGAGGAGAGAATATGCGCTCTGGATAAGCCTTACTACTCCTGACTCCTCGAGTCCCA
>SUYV01000039.1:0-19566 GCA_015060255.1 Bacteroidales bacterium
TCGATACCACCTATACCTGTCACCAAGACATATACAGATTCGATATTGAGTTACTTTACTGACGAGAGTCCTCTGCTCGAACCTATGGATGAATAACGACAGACGGCTGGAATTCCAGCCGTCTGTCATTTAGTCTTCCAACTCACATCCCGTGAAGAAGAAATCGCTCTCTGCCTTTTCCTTCGTGAAGCAGTAGTATGTCATCTCGCACATAGAGCAGACCTGGCCGTCATGGCTGAGAGTCGCTTCGATAATAGCGAAGTTGCGTTTCATCTCCTTGATGTGTCCTCTGATCTCAATCTTGACACCCTCGCCGGTCGGCACAGGACGACGATATTTCATCGTGAGGCTTGTGGTCATGCCCGCTGTCTGAAGCTTGCGGTTCACGATCCATCCTCCAAGTTCATCCATCAATGTCGCCTGGATGCCTCCGTGGAGTGTCTTCAGCCATCCCTGATAATTGTCTCCGGAATCCCAGATGCAGACCAGATCGTCTCCATCCTCATGGAATTCCATCTTCAGTCCACACGGATTGTCCGGACAGCATGCAAAGCAGTTATAGCCCTGCTCCTCGAGTCCCAGATACGGGTTCCTGATCTTCTTCATGATTCCAATCGGTTAAAATACACTTATTCCTCACAAAGATAGCCATTTTTCCGTTCCGCCCGTCATGCAAACCGGCGTTCTGTTACCCAAACGTGCTCGGTGGTCGATTATTCTGCTGCCTTGAGGCGCTCGGCGTTCTCGGCGATCTGGAGCTGGTCGATCACGTCCTGTATCGCTCCGTCCATGAAGACAGGAAGGTTGTACATCGTGTAGTTGATGCGGTGATCGGTCACACGTGACTGAGGATAGTTGTATGTACGGATCTTTGCCGAACGGTCACCACCGGCTACCATTGTCTTTCTCTTTGCTGAGATCTCGGCGAGGTATTTCTCATACTCCATGTTGTAGAGACGGGTACGAAGCTCGGCGAGAGCCTTGTCGAAGTTCTTGAGCTGTGACTTCTCGTCCTGGCACTGCACCACGATACCTGTCGGGATATGAGTGAGGCGGATTGCCGAGTATGTAGTGTTCACTGACTGTCCGCCAGGACCTGACGAGCAGAATGTATCCTTGCGGATGTCGTTCATGTTGAGCTCGATGTCGAACTCGTCTGCCTCAGGAAGCACTGCCACTGACGCAGCCGAAGTATGCACACGGCCCTGAGTCTCGGTCTGAGGCACGCGCTGCACGCGGTGCACGCCTGACTCATACTTCAGGACGCCATATACTCCGTCACCTGACACCTTGCAGACAATTTCCTTGAATCCGCCGGCTGCACCTTCCGCCTGGTTGGTGATCTCCATCCTCCAGCCGCGTGACTCGACGTACTTCGAGTACATGCGGAAGAGGTCGCCTGCGAAAATCGCAGCCTCGTCTCCACCTGAACCTCCACGGATCTCAAGAATCGCGTTCTTGCTGTCCTGCGGGTCTGCAGGGATGAGGAGCAGCTTGATCTTCTCCTCCCACTCAGGAAGCACCGGCTCTATCTCTGCTATCTCTTCCTTGGCCATCTCACGAAGGTCCTCGTCCTTCTCGGTTGCAAGAATATCCTTCGCCATCTCGTAGTTCTCGAGGATCCTCTTGAACTCGTTTCCGGCCTCTATGATAGGTGTCAGCTCCTTGTATTCCTTGTTGAGCTGCACGAACTTCTTCATATCACCAATCACTTCAGGGTCAGCAAGCTGTGCCTGAAGCGCCTCATATTTCTCCTGAAGGCCTAATACCTTCTCCAAAAGTGAATTGTCTGCCATATCTTATGGTTAATTAATCGTGCAAAGATAGTAATATTATTTGGATTTCATCAGGTGCTGCACTGCGGCTTGGGCACATACGCAACCGAAGACTGCCGGGATGTATGATATTGTGCCCACCTGGGACTTCTTGTTGCGGTCCTCGCATGGCACTATGGACTCCTTGTCAGGAAGCTCTTCAGAGAAAACGACCTGGAAGCCTTTGCTTATGCCCATGTGTCTGAGGCGTTTACGGACTATATATGCCAGAGGGCAGTTGAATGACTTCGACACATCGGTCAGGCGTACCTTGGTGGCATCGAACTTGGCACCGGCTCCCATTGACGACACGAGCGGGATGCTGTTGTCCATGCAGTATTTTATAAGGTGGAGCTTGGGTGAAAGTGTGTCGATCGCGTCTACGAGGAAGTCGATCTTATATGCACCAAGCACCTCCCCGGCCTTCTCGGCTTCGAGATACTGCTCTATTATCACGAGGTCGAGTTCGGGATTGATGTCCATGAGTCTCTCAGCGAGGACCTGGCATTTTGGTCTGCCGACTGTCGAGTCAAGGGCAAGAAGCTGACGGTTCTTGTTGGTGACTGAGACATCGTCGCTGTCAAGGATTATGAGATGGCCGACACCGGCACGCACGATCATCTCGGCGGCATAGCCTCCTACGCCTCCGACTCCTATGACTGCCACGGTCGAGTTGCGGAAATGGTCAAGCATTTCCTCCCCCACCAGCATCGCTGTTCTTTCTTGCCAATCGTATATCATAAACCTTTCGCCTTGCCCTCGTCCCATATTGCATCCATCTCTGCGAGGGTCATGTCTGTGAGATTGCGGCCCTGGCGGATGGTCTGTTCTTCGAGGTATGTGAAGCGGCGGCGGAATTTGGCGCATGTGCGCTCGAGGGCTGTGTCAGGGTTAAGGCCGTAGAGGCGGGCTGCGTTTACTGTCGCGAAGAGGAAGTCTCCGAGTTCGTCTTCCGCTCTGTCATATGCTGCCGCCTTCTCTTCATCTGTCTGAGCTGCAGCCATGGCATCAAGCTCCGCCTGGTACTCGCCCATTTCCTCCTTCACCTTGTCCCACACCTGCTCCTTGCACTCCCAGTCGAAGCCGACTCCGCGTGCCTTATCCTGCATTCTGTAAGCCTTGAGAAGCGGCGGAAGGCCGTCAGGCACTCCAGAGAGCACGCGCTTGTTGCCGTCCTTCTCCTTGGTCTTGAGCATCTCCCACTGTTTGATGACATCCTCTGCATCACCTACCTCAGCAGATGAGAATACGTGTGGATGACGATATATCAGTTTGTCACAGAGGAAGTTGATCACATCAACGATATCAAAATGCTGTTTCTCTTCGCCGATCTTGGCATAGAAAAGCACATGCAGAAGCACATCTCCCAACTCCTTTGAAAGTTCATGCTCCTGTCCTTTGAGGATGGCGTCACTGAGTTCATAGACCTCTTCAAGGGTCTGCGGACGAAGCGACTCGTTGGTCTGCTTCCTGTCCCAAGGGCATTTCTCCCTCAATTCGTCCAGTACATCCAGAATACGTCCGAATGCCTGCAGTTTATCTTCTCTTGTATGCATAGCGGGCACAAAGTTAGCAATTCTGCAAAAAATAACTATCTTTGGCGAGCTAATCACATACTTATGCGTAAAGAAATCAGATTCGTTTCGGCAGAAGAAGCCGTTAAGGTTGTCAAGTCAGGCGACCACATACACTTGAGCAGCGTAGCCAGCGCCCCACGCATCCTTATTGACGCACTGTGCGCTAGAGGAGAAAGAGGCGAACTTCAGGATGTCCGCATCCACCACCTCCACACCGAGGGCCCTGCCCCATACACCGACCCTAAGTTCAACGGTATTTTCTTCCACCAGGCATTCTTCGTGGGAGCAAACGTGCGCAAGAGCGTGCAGGCAGGATATTCAGACTATATCCCTGTATTCCTCAGCGAGACCCAGAAACTGTACCGCTGCGGTGCACTCCCTTGCGATGTCGCAATGATACAGGTATGTCCTCCTGACAAGCACGGCTATGTGTCTCTCGGAACATCGGTAGATGCAACTCTCGCCGCAATAGAATGTGCAAAGACAGTGATCGCAGTCGTGAACCCTAACGTTCCTCGCGCATGGGGTCAGGCAATGATCCCTATGGACATGATCGACATATTCGTGGAGGGTAACGAGCCACTCGAGCCGGCTCACTTCAGCGAGCCGAACGAAGTGGAGATCGCCATCGGAAAGCACTGCGCTGAGCTCATCGATGACGGAGCATGCCTCCAGATGGGCATCGGAGCCATCCCTAACGCCGTGCTCGCACAGCTCGGAGGCCACAAGAACCTCGGAGTGCACACCGAGATGTTCGCCGACGGAGTCCTCGAGCTCGTTGAGAAAGGAGTGATCAACGGCTCCAACAAGGTTACCGACAAGGGCAAGCTCGTCTCTACATTCCTCATGGGATCGCAGAAGGTATACGACTTCATCGACGACAACCCTATGGTCGCAATGATGGATGTAGGATATACCAACGACCCGTTCGTGATTTCAAGGAACCCGAAGATGACAGCCATCAACTCCGCAGTCCAGATCGACCTCACCGGTCAGGTCTGCGCAGACTCGATAGGAACAAGATTCTATTCAGGAGTTGGCGGACAGGTCGACTTCGTATATGGAGCGTCGCTCGCCCCTCAGGGCAAGGCCATCATAGCGATGCCTTCAACGACAAACAAGGGCGGAAGCAAGATCGCGCCGACCATCATTGAGGGAGGCGGAGTCGTGACTACAAGACCTCATGTACACTATGTGGTGACAGAGTTCGGAGCTGTGGACCTCTATGGAAAGTCAATGCAGGAAAGGGCGAAGCTCCTGATCAGCATCGCGCATCCTGACCACCAGGAAGAGCTCGACAGGGCAGCCTTCGAAAGATTCGGTCCGCACTATATCGGTATAAAGATCTAACAGGAACACATATCAAAGCGAGGCCGAGAGCCTCCGACGGTCCTTCCCACTTCGTGGGGCCCTTCCCTTTTCGGGAGCCAATGCCGTCGGAGGCTCTCGGCCTCGCTTTGATTATGTCTGTAAAATCTATTGTCTGGCAGCGGCAGCACGCTCCTTATTGCGCTTTGTCAATGCCCTCTGGAACTCGCGCGCATTCTTCATATGCTCGCTGTATCCGACTGCAAACTTGTGCGTACCATCAAATGCCGAGCTGGCACAGAAATAAATGTAGCCATGCTTATCAGGATTCAGAACCGCATCAAGACAGGCCTTAGGAGGTACATTTATCGGAGCCGGAGGAAGACCGACATACTTATATGTATTATATGGAGAATCCACAGTCAGATGTTTTCTGAGAACCCTGTCAAGCTTATAGTCAAAACAGAAACATACTGTAGGATCCGCCTGAAGCTTCATTCCCTTACGATAACGGTTGAGATAAACTCCGGCAATTACAGGATACTCAAAAGCTTTGAGGGTTTCCCCACTTACGATTGAAGCCATAACAGACACCTGCTTGCGAGTCAGTCCCTGAGCCTCTGCCTTCGATATACGTTCGTCAGTCCAGAATGCATCATATTCCTTTTTGAATCTGTCGAATATTTCCTCGACCGATGCCGTCCAATACATTTCATATGTATCAGGAAGGACAAGTCCGAACACATCCTCTGAAGAGAAACCATACCTTGCAAGGAATGCATTGTCATTCAATGCGGAAGCCACCTCGGCAGAATCAACCATCATCTGCATTGAGATCTTCTTTGCAAGCGAGCCCTTGCTGCGTATCGTTCCCGAAAGCGTCATATTCTGCGGAGTCTGCCAGCCGAAAACCAGCATACGGGCCACATAGATACTAGGAGAAGATGACTTGACGACATATCTTCCAGGCTTGATGTTTTCAGCAACCTCCATCTTGGCAAAGGCACGCTTGAGACTCTTAGGCCTTATGGTACCTGCACCAGACTGCAATGAATCAACCACCTCGTCCAGTTCAGTATCCGGATATACATACAAAACGTAGTCAGACGTAAAATTAGCCTTGCGGTTATCTACATAATATCTTCCCAGCACGACCGATCCAGCCACTGCAAACAGCACTGCAAGCACCGCAACGCATAAGAATATCTTTCCCTTAACTGTCATTTCAAACTATTTGTTTCTCAATACAATAACGTCACCATCCCTCAGGACATGATCTCTCCTTATACCATTCATCCTGCACAGCCTGTCCAGCTTCACCGCATATCTCTGGGATATCGCCCACAGATCAGCCTCACCATCCACGACATATTTCTCTAGACCGACTGCAGCCATCTTCTTCTTAGCCTGAAGATACACCACCGTACCAGGCTGAAGCGGAACTGATGCCTTAAGATCATTGAACCTCAGAAGTTCACGAGTGAAAAGATTATATGATCTGGCAATGCTCTCATATGTTTCTCCTTCGACAGCATACACAAACGGCACGCCGTTGAGTGAATACATCTGACGTGATAGAGCAAAGCGGAACACCTCACGCTGTCCCTGGGTCAGAGGCCTGGCCTGCTCTATCTGAGCCGGTGACTGAGGTATTTCCTTAACCACCACATCCCCTTCCTCCAACATACCTCCTTCCGGCACCTTGTCATATTGATGCAGGGCATATTCATTGATCAGTCTGATAAGCTTCTGAGGATATTGAGGATCAGTAGCATAACCCGCCTTTCTAAGGCCATGGGCCCAGCCCTCATAATCAGAGAGTTCAAGATCAAAGAGGAATCTGTATCTGTCCCTATATCGCAGAAAATCGGAATGGTCCCGGAAAGACTCTTCAGGAGAGTCGTACTTTCTGAAACATTCCCCTTTTGCATCATCATCGTGATATACCTTCTTTCCTGTCCAGGTATTGTGGCATTTTATACCGAAATGATTGTTTCCCTTGACAGCAAGCTCCGACAAGCCGTATCCGGATTCCAGAAGACCTTGTGCCAACGTGATGCTGGCAGGAACTCCTGTCCTGTACATTTCCTCAACAGCGAGTGCAGAATACCTTTCGATATATTTCATCTGCGGAGTATCATCCGCATTTCCTTTAGAGGCCGAAAGTGACAATACGCATGACAACACTACAGCCAACAATGCAAATCTTTTCATAATATTACAAAGATAGCAATAAATTACATTTGTGGTATATCCACCACATCCATATCTCCGGCAAGATAAGACTCAGGAAACACAGAGCGCAACTCCTCCAGAAAAAAGTCCACAGAAGGATACCTTGATGAATAATGTCCCACCAGAAGACGTCCGACACCAGCCTCTGACGCAATGCGGGCAGCCTGAACTGTCGTAGAATGGAATGTCTTTTCAGCCATATCGGACAATTCTTCAGGGAAGGTAGCCTCATGATACATCAGGTCAACTCCTTTCACCCACTGAGCGAGTTCCGGGAATGGAGCAGTATCACTGCAATACGCATAACTGCGTGGAACATACTTCCTATATGTAATCTCAGAAGAAGCTATCACCGAATCTTCTCTTACAACATCTTCCCCCCTCTTCAATGTGCCTATCTCAGAAAGGGACAATCCATATTCCTGAATCGCCTCCTTCCTTATATTGAGAGGAGGCATCTTCTCCCTGATGATGAATCCGAATGTCTTCACCCTGTGATTCAAAGGGAAAGCCAGCAGTTCGGTAGTCCTGTTTTCGTATACGATCTCCGGCTCAGACATTTCGAGGGGAACGAAATTGATGACGAACTTGATTCCTTCCCCGAAATGTGCCATGAAGAAATCCAGAACAGGGCCGAACGATACGGGAGCAAATATGTTCAGCTGCGAACTGCGTCCCAGCATACCCATTGTAGATAACAGGCCGAAAATGCCGAATATATGATCTCCGTGAATATGGGACAGACATATGTGCTCTATCTTCAGGAATGAGATACCTGCCTTACGCATACGTATCTGAGCACCTTCTCCACAATCAATCATAAATAAGCGCCCACGTACGTCAAGTACCTGGGCGCTTGGATATCTTTCTGTAGTAGGCAGGGCCGAAGCCGTGCCTAATACATTAAGAGTGAAATTCATAGAATTACTTGCTCTCGAGCTGGCTCTTAAGTGCTGCAAGTGCGTCGATATCACCGAGAGTTGTCTTCTCAATGTTCGAGTTGATCTTCTTCACAGCCTTCTTGGTGTTGTCAGCCTCTGCTGCTGCCTGAGTAGCTCTTGCCTCTACTGCAGCTGCATAAGTCTTAGCGTGTGAGAGAGTTGCCTTCTTCGCGCTGCGCTTAAGCTCAGTAACCTTGAATGCAAGTGTCTCACCTGCAACAGGCATTGTACCGTCTTCCTTAGCGAGCTCTCTGTTGAAGCAGAATGCGTCAACATCACCCTCAAGCTCAACAACTGCACCCTTCTCGTTTACAGAAGCGATCTTAGCCTCAACTACAGTACCAACTGCATACTTAGCCTCGATCTCATCCCAAGGATTTGGAAGGAGCTGCTTGTGTCCGAGTGAAAGCTTGTGGTTCTCCTCATCGAAGTCAAGGATAACAACCTCGATAGCGTCACCTGCAGCTACGAGCTCTGACGGATGCTTGATCTTGTTCCAAGAAAGGTCGCTGATGTGTACGAGACCCTCGATACCTTCCTCGAGCTCAGCGAATACGCCGAAGTTAGTGATATTGCGAACAGTTGCGTTGTGCTTTGTACCAACAGCATACTTCTCACGGATGTTCTCCCATGGATTAGCAACGAGCTGCTTGAGACCAAGAGACATCTTCTTCTCCTCACGGTCGAGAGTAAGGATCTGAGCCTCGATCTCGTCACCTACCTTAAGGAAGTCAGAAGCGATGCGGAGTCTTGGTGACCATGACATCTCTGAAACGTGGATAAGACCCTCAACACCTGGCTCGATCTCTACGAATGCGCCATAATCAGCGATGAGAACAACCTTACCCTTAACCTTGTCACCTACAGTGAGGTTTGCATCGAGTGCATCCCAAGGGTGAACAGCAAGCTGCTTGAGACCGAGAGCGATTCTCTTCTTAGCCTCATCGAAGTCGAGGATAACAACGTTGATCTTCTGATCGAGGGTAACAACCTCCTCTGGGTGGTTGATACGACCCCATGAAAGGTCTGTGATGTGGATGAGACCGTCAACACCGCCGAGGTCAACGAATACACCATAACCTGTGATGTTCTTAACGGTACCCTCGAGAACCTGACCCTTCTCGAGCTTGCCGATGATCTCGCTCTTCTGCTGCTCGAGCTCAGCCTCGATAAGTGCCTTGTGAGATACAACTACGTTGCGGAACTCCTGGTTGATCTTGACGATCTTGAAGTCCATAGTTGTGTCAACATACTGATCGTAGTCGCGGATAGGCTTGATGTCGATCTGTGAACCTGGGAGGAATGCCTCGATTCCGAATACGTCCACGATCATACCGCCCTTTGTACGAGTCTTCACGTAACCCTTTACGATCTCGTCTGCTGCGAATGCCGCATTTACCATATCCCAAGAACGGAGCTGGCGTGCCTTCTTGTGAGAAAGGATAAGCTGACCCTTTCTGTCCTCAGTATTCTCAACGAATACCTCAACCTTGTCACCTACTGCGAGGTCCTGATTGTAACGGAACTCAGGAGCCATGATGACACCCTCGCTCTTGTAACCGATGTTAACGATAACCTCTCTCTTGCTGATTGCTGTAACTACGCCCTCAACAACTTCACCCTCAACAACCTTTGAGAGTGTCTGGTTGTACTGCTCAGCGATTTCCTCTACTGAACCACCGTAAACATCATCATTCTCAAATGCATCCCAGTCGAACTCCTCTGGAGCTACTGAAGCGTTGAGAACAACCTTCTTGGTTTCTTCTACTGCTGGAGCTACTTCTGGAGCAGCCTCAACAACTGTCTTGTTTTCTTCCATTGTAAAATTAAAAAACAAACTAGTGGGTTAAACATTATTTATTATGCTTCCCGTCACGACACAAAAAAGCGCGCTTCGGATAAAAAGCGCGCAAAAATATGTATAATTTTCGGAAATTCAAACAGTTTCGTTCTATTTCTTCACACCATATGCGAGGTCACCGGCATCACCAAGTCCGGGAACTATATACGAATGGCTTGTAAGTTCCTCATCAATGGCAGCTACCCAAAGAGTGACGCCCTCTTCAGGAAGATGCTTCTGCAGATATTCCACGGCATAAGCACTTGAAATAGGACACACCAGATGGGTATGGAAAGGCTGACCTTCCTCACATAACCTCTTGTATGCGATCTCGAGAGAAGCGCCGGTAGCAAGCATCGTATCGGCAAGGATCAATGTCTTGCCTTCAAGGTCAGGCGTACTCGCATATTCTATCTGGATATGGAAGTCCTCTCCCTTGTCATATTTCCTGTATGCAGCCACAAATGCATTCTGAGCATCATCAAAGAAATTGAGAATACCCTGATGAAGCGGTAGACCAGCCCTGAGGATTGTAGCCACGACTACACGTTCATCATAAGTCGGAATGCTTGCAATTCCAAGAGGAGTAACGACATCCTTAGGAGAATTGTCCATCAGCTTACTGATCTCGTAAGCGAAGATTTCACCGAGTCTTTCAAGGTTTCTACGGAAACGCATGCTGTCCTTCTGGACATCCTTGTCGCGCAACTGCGCCACGAATTTGTTGAGGATGGAGTTTCTCTCTCCAAGATTTATGACTTTCATCAGAATTATGGTTTGATTATCCTTACAAATATATCTGTATTTTTCCCCTTATCCAAAATTTTCTTCTCAAGAGTCCTGCCCGCCCACCTGTTCATCAGAGAAACTGTAATAGCTTCCACCTGCGACAATCACGTGATCCACCAGCTGCAGGTCACAGGATGAAAGTGCCTTGCCGATATCACGGGTCTGCCGGATATCCTCCACACTTGGAAGAGGACTGCCTGACGGATGATTATGGACCAATATGACAGCAACCGCCTTTCTTTCCAATGTCCTTCTCAACACGATACGTTTGTCTATGACGGTTGAATCCTGCCCTCCGCTGCTTAACATCTCCTTACCGATGAGTCTGTTGGCCTTGTTCAGGAACAAGACCCAGAATTCCTCATGGTCAAGATTCCTCATATGAGGTATCATTATACGGTAGACTTTCTTCGGGGAGTCCATCCTCCTGGCATCGTCCAGACTTTCCTCCTCGGCCAGACGTCTTCCCAATTCGAAAGCAGAAGCAATCGTCACAGCTTTGCCGGGACCTATCCCTTTGATGGCACATAGCTTTTCCACCGCCATTGCTGCCACATCCGAGAGGCGACCGTCTGCCGCCTTCAACAGTTCCCTTGCCACTTCCACGACATTGGCCTTGCCTGTCCCGGTCCTGAGCAGCACCGCCAAGAGTTCCGCATTGCTCAAAGCCGCGCATCCTTTGCTCAACATCTTCTCCCTAGGCCTTTCATCCTCACATAAATCCTTCAGCTTCATATTTTTCGTTTTGAGCAAAAGTAAAGACAGAATACCGTCCCCGCAACAAAATGTGACGAAGACGGTATAACTTTTTCTATATTTTAAAATTATTTCTCTTTCTTTAAATCCTAGAGTTCCTTTCTAAGACGCGCCTTAGGAATTCCCAGCTGGTCACGATATTTCGCTATCGTCCTGCGAGCCACCTTATATCCCTTTTCGGTCATCTTGTCCACCAGTTCATCGTCAGTATACGGCTTGTGCTTGTCTTCATTATCGACACATTCCTGCAAAGCCTTCTTGAGTTCTCTTGTAGAAACTTCCTCGCCATCCTGATTCTCAAGACCTTCAGAGAAGAAATACTTAAGTGAATAAATGCCGAAGTGGGTTTCGATATATTTGCTGTTCACCACACGGGAGATCGTAGAAATATCAAAACCTGTCTTTTCCGCAATATCCTTAAGAACCATAGGCTTTAGATGAGACTCATCACCATCGACGAAATAATCATGCTGATAGTCAACGATAGCCTGCATGGTGCTGGACAAAGTATTATGACGCTGCTTTATGGCCTCGACAAACCATTTCGCCGAATCGATCTTCTTCTTCACGAACGCCGCAGCCTCCTTCTTCTCCCTTTCCGACGAATTTGAGGCTTCCATAAGTATATCAGCATACTTTCTGTTCACCCTGAGCTCAGGTACAGAGAAACGAGGCATGGACAGAAGCAGCTCACCATCCTTATACTCAAGCTGGAAATCAGGGACGATCTGCTGTGCCTGATCGGTATACGAATCGTCAATCTGGCCACCAGGAGACGGATTCAGTTTCAGAATCTTTGCTATCGCAGCCTTGAGTTCCGCCTCAGAAAGATTCATCCTGGTCATGATCTTCTGGAAATGCTTGCTGGTGAACTCATTGAAATGGTCACGAAGGATACGTATCGCATTCTCCACCTCAGGAGTCTTCTTGCAATGCCTGATCTGAAGCAGAAGACATTCACGGAGATCACGAGCTCCGACTCCTGCCGGATCGAACTCCTGGATAATCTTAAGCATATCCAGAACCTCCTGCTCATCAGTCTCGATATTAGCTCTGAAAGAGAGGTCATCCACAACGCTGTCGATACTGCGCCTGAGATAGCCGTCATCATCAAGACTTCCGATCAGAAATGATGCAACAGCATACTGATGTTCAGAAAGACTTCGATAACCCAGCTGTTCCTGCAGGCTCTGGGTAAAGCTTTCCTTTACTGAAAACGTATTGTATTGAGGACGCTCATCCTTGGAATAATTATCTGACCTCAGACGATAGCCCGGTATGGAATCATCTTCCTTATATTCAGAAAGAGACACCTCCCTTGGAGCCTGATCCTCCTCACTTTCACTCTGCACATCTTCATCCAAAACCGGATTTTCTTCCAATTCCTTGCGTATCCTCTGCTCCAGTTCCTGTATCGGAAGCTCGATAAGCTTGATAGTCTGGATCTGCAGCGGAGACAGCTTCTGAGTCTGCTTGAGTTCTAACCCCTGCTTCAACATAACACTACTGTTTACACTAATATCATTTCTTCGGTCTCAAAACCTTGACCGTATCCACCACGTATGCATTATCCTTATCAACAATAGGATAATTTATGTTCTCCTTGACTACGAATGCGCTTGGGAAAGCCCCTTTTATACGAGCCAGAAGAGCCATTGCCTCAGACTTTGTCCTACAGTCGCCGACGGTAACCTTGAAATAAGGATTGGTATATGTCCTGTACGCAGACACATCGTGAAACATATTGACAAACTTCTTTATGGTCTGTTCAGATTCTGACCTTGCCGTCTGCCTGTTGTCAAAGAAAATCCTGACACGATAGCCATTGATAGTCCTCTTTGCATTTGATTCAATATGCTTTTTCACCGATCTTTCGACCAGCTCAGACTGTGACACGCTCACTGAGCGGAATATATCCTGCCCCACAAGAGACGAATCCACTGCTGCTGCAGGTCGGTAAACCACAGAATCCACATATTCATAGCCCTCAGGAGCAGTCTCCTGAGCAGATGCACACGGCTCCGCGGACAGAATTGCCGCCAAGGATATGATTAAGGTAATAATGCAAGATCTTTTCATTTGCCTGTACTTTCCAAAAGTTTCTTCAAAGGTATATCATTGAGTCTTATCTTCTTGGCAACCCCACTCTTGAGCTGCACCCTGACAGATATATCCAACAAACATTCATTCAGGACCTTCTCATCCATAAGAGCCAGCAGCTCGCTGAGGGATGCCTCCTTGTCTATAGTGACAAGCGCTTTCAAATGATAGATTTCCGCTGATTTAGCCTGCAGGACGAACGGGTCCATTGCCAGCCTACCAAGAATCTTGCCAGAATGCTTCAACGAGCCTTCAATTTCTGAAAGCCCTATCTGAAATGCAGGGTTGTCTATGCCGACGGCAAGATATACATTGACACCACGGAAGCCTACCGGAGCGATACTTTCGACATCAACGGAAGTGACACTTATCTGCTTGACCTTATTACATCCGGACAGGCAGACAACAAGCGCACATAGCACTGCAACAGATAATTTTCTTACAAGATTCTTCACTATAAGCCGTATTACATTTCAGCAAAGATAACGATATTCGTTTAAAAATCCTATCTTTGTAAGATGATAGCCAACATGCATATGAAAAAGGTATATATAGAAACATACGGATGCCAGATGAACGTGAACGACAGCGAAGTAGTGCTGTCAATCCTGCAGGATGCGGGATACGTCCTGACTGAAAACATAGAAGAGGCGGATGTCATATTCGCCAACACATGCTCTATCAGAGACAATGCCGAGCAGAGGATCTGGGGAAGGATCGACCAGTTCAAGCTGCAGAAGAGAAAGCGCGAGGGCGTCATCATAGGCATTCTCGGCTGCATGGCCGAGAGGCTCAAGGACGAGCTTCTGAAGGCGGTGGACCTGGTCGCAGGTCCGGACGCATACAGAAGTCTGCCGTCGCTGCTCGAGGCCGTGGCGCCGGGCAAGCCGCAGATCAATGTGCTCCTGTCACATGAGGAGACATATGCGGAGATCTCACCTGTCAGGATGGACAAGAACGGAGTCTCGGCTTTCATATCTATAATGAGAGGCTGCAACAATGTATGTTCTTACTGCGTTGTTCCATATACCCGCGGGGCGGAAAGAAGCCGCGACCCGCACACCATACTCAACGAGGCAAAGGATCTGTACTCCAGAGGTTACAAGGAAGTCACCCTCCTTGGACAGAATGTGGATTCATACCTATGGAAAGACTGCAGGAGTGCAGACCATAATGTGAATTTCGCACAGTTGCTTGAAATGGTGGCGAAGATCAGCCCTGAGCTCCGTGTCCGTTTCTCGACGTCGCACCCGAAGGACATCAGCGATGAGGTCATCTACACTATGGCAATGTATGAGAACATCTGCAAGCACATCCACCTGCCTGTCCAGTCCGGCAGCAGCAGCATGCTGGAGAAGATGCGCCGCAAATACAACCGTGAGTGGTATCTGGAGAGGGTTGCGAAGATCCGCAGCGTGATTCCGGACTGCGGTCTCACAACAGACGTGATCGCAGGATTCAGCGGTGAGACCGAGCAGGACCACCAGGACACTCTCACACTCATGGAGCAGGTCGTTTTCGACTCGGCGTTCATGTTCGCATACTCAGAACGTCCCGGCACACTTGCATCAAAGAAATATCCGGACGACATTCCATATGACGTCAAGACTTCAAGACTCAACGAGATCATAGCCCTTCAGGGAAGGATGAGCCTCAAGAGCAACGAGAAGGAGATTGGAAAGGTGCTGAAGGTGCTTGTCGAGGGACCTTCGAAGAAGAATCCGAACGAACTCTGCGGAAGGGCAAGCAGCAACAAGATGTGCGTATTCCCGTCACGCGGCGAAAAGGCCGGAGACTACTGCGAGGTGCAGGTCGTTTCCGTAACATCCGCTACGCTTCTCTGCAAAAGACTTGACTAATATTCAGGGAGTCTGTTCACGGAATCGTATCTGACGAAATCCTCAAAGTCGTATTGCCAGTCGGATCCATAGGCCAGCTTATGGATCCTGTACCAAATGGCCTCGCGTGAAGGTGCATTGAATGAGCCTTTGTTGTCCATCATTATGCTGTCATAAGTCGGACGCCAGATACCACGAGAGCAGTTCCTCGCACCCTCATATACACCTTCCGGCTCGTCAGCATATCTCTCGTCCGATAGTATATGTGCCCATTTCACCTTCTCCGGATCAGAGGTGAAGTCCACATTCTTCCACCATCCATATTCCGCATACGCACATATGTTTGCGATCTCATCCAGAGTGATGGTCACCTCCGAACTGCTGACATATTCGTCAGCCAGCTTGGCGAAGCCGTGTCCGCCGGCTTCGTGCTGCACAAGGCCGCGGAAATCGATCTTCATCGGCATCTTAGGTATATATGCCACAGCACGGCCATTGCCCCAGTCGCCATCCTGCGGAGGGTACATATAAGTCGACCCGCCGAACTTGTCAGAATCCAGAACAACGATCACGAGTGCATTCTTCAGTCGCTGCGCATCAAGCGCATGGCCGGCATAGTCGAAACACAGGGCATCATCTCCGGTGATGGAATTTCCTTCACCATAAGCAGTTCCCAACGCATTGCCGTTCTTTGATATGACGTTTACCATATATACATTGAACAGATGTCTGTATGAGCTGTATGGCTCGATATCAAAGAAATATTCCACAGCCTCATTCATTGCAGAGGCATACTTGCCGTCGTAAATTTCCCTCGCTGTATAACCGTCTCCCATCAAGACCACATCTATGCCGTTGCCCTCCGATGCTGACTGCAGCACCGTCACCAGGCCGTCTTCTACATCCGGATCAGGAACGGGTTCAGGTTCCGGCTCCTGCTCGGGCTCCATCGGACCGTACTTATCCTCAAGGAAGCGCGAGATTTCATCCACACCGCATTTTGACGGGTCAAGCAGAACTCGGCCGGTCTGATCTGCAAGCAGGACAACCGGTGAAGTATGAGAATCCAGGAATGTGATGAAACGAGCAATCAGACATTCCAACTTATACTTCTCCGTCATGACTGAGAGATTCAGTTTCGAACTGGTCGCTATGACGCCGAGCCCGTCATCATGATAGTTCCTGTACCATCTGTCGACTATCGGCACAAGTTCCTCTGAGGACTTGAAATCCACATACACGACATATTCGTGGGACTTATAATATTCATACAGTCCGATCTCGTCCTGATTGACATCAAAGGCACGGCCTGTATACGAATAGATTTCAAGATTGTCAAAAGCAAATCCTTCCCCTTCCTGGAAAAGAATGTCAGTCCACGCGCTTTTGCGGAAGACATCGCTTTCGCGGATCTTGTCAGGCAGGTTTCCTGACAGACGGTTGCCGTTCAGCCTAAGATCCGCTCCTTTCTCCAACAGCAATGAATATGACTCTGGGACATTACCTTCAAACTTGTTGTCATTCAGATACAGAATATCCAGATGTGGCAGATAAGGCAGGTTTTCAGGCAGCGATCCTCCTATCTGATTGCCGCTGGCCATCAAGGTTCTTATCGGTTTATCGTCAGGTTCGACGGCTTCGGAGATTGAGGTGAATCTGTTATTACTGAGGTTATTATAAGTCAACTCGTATGCATATGACGGAATATTGCCGGAAATGTCATTACCGCTGAGATCGATCTGGTTCAAGAAGGAGATGTCATCAAAACTTTCAGGCAGATTGCCCGACAAGCCGTTGATACCCATCTGAAGAGTCGCCACCATACCAGATGTTCCACCAATGCCTGAAATGCGCAGACCATACCATTCACTCAAAGGTGCTTCGGTGCACCAGTTGTCAGCTTTTCTCCACCCCGCGCCTTCCGTAGACTCATATAAGAGCGCCAGGTCGTCTCTAAGGAGTTCATATTGATGTTCATCAGTACCTGTCTGGACTATCGTATAGATGATTCTTGAGTCACTGCCCTGAACTGTCACCTCAAGTCTTCCATATCGCATAGCTCCCGTATTCTCAGATATAGCCACTCTGACGGAATGGGCATCCATTGCCTTGGTCTCCAGAACAGTCAGCCAGTCTTCTCCCGCTATCACTCTCGCCTGGATCGGTCCAGAAGTCATGACCCTGAAATAAACATCACTGGCGTATGCGGAACAGGTATACATCGTAGAGTACACGATATGATCCCTATCCTCAAAGATGAGATCCTTTACCGGATTCATTTCAAGAATCTCTCCACTTGACATCTCAGACCGATATACACCCTGCATGGCTATCCTTCCTTTCTCGTCCTCATACACGATGCTGAATTCTCCAATAGCCCCTGGAAGAACGGCTACATAGTAATCGCCTTGTTCAAGGACACCACTGGGAGCATTCAACACGACATTGGAAGCGGAGCCCGGCATAGGAAAGACATCTGTGCCTTTACGGAAATCGAGAGCACAGTCTCCCGACAGCCTTTCATTCTCAGATATTATCGAAATACTCCTGATGCGGCCGGAATCAGGTCCTATTGTAAACTTCAGATACGAGAGTTTCTCGCTGAATTCGAACACGCGGTCATCATCGGACGCAACTGCAGTCGCAATTCTCAGATTGCCAGGAATCGAGCCCTTGACTGCAGTCTGAACCGTAGGCACGGTCACTATGGCACTGATTGGAAGATCCGGACTGAAATATTTCAGACAGTCATATGGATATACTGCATAATATTCTTCAGATTGAATCACATTGCCCTTCAGCGAACATTTACCTGACTTCACTGATGCCTTGAAAGGCTTGGGAGCATTTTTGAGCGCCACCATGTCCCCAGAGTTGAAAGAGAAAGTTTCCGACAAGGCCGTGAAAGTCGTGCTGACCTCCTTGCCTTCTGTCCTGGGATCATCAACACACGAAACGGCCGCGCAGATCACTGCAGCAGCCATTATCACATATCTCAAACCCTTTACAGACATCACTCGACTACGCTGGGATTGTTCAACGCCGCCTTTATGGCGTCATCTATAGGCATGTAGAAGCGGTAGAAAGCTTCTTCGCCCACCTTAGAATATCTGCCGACAAGACCATTTATCTGAGGCATCATATATTCCTTGGAGAGTTCCCACTCCCCTTTTGCCGGCTTTATGCCATCAACTCTTGCAGCATAGTCAAGGAACATGCTGTCAAGGCCCAAAGTCTTGAAATATGCCTCCAGCTGTGCTGTGTCAGAGAGTTTCGCAAGCTGTGCCTTATGTCTGTCGAAGACATATGACGCAAAGCGCATGGTGGTCGCCTTCTTGTTGCAGGCCATATAGAAATCAGTAACCTTTGTCGTATCGATCGGCACGAACACATCCGGAATGATGCCGCCTCCACCATATACACGACGCCCCTTCATAGTGTAGAACAAGGCCGTTGTGTCCACCTTCATGCTGTCGGCAGAAACCATCTCTCCGCTGGCATACCTCTCATATATGTCGTATGCATAGTCCTTGTCATACGGCTTCTGGATGCACCTGCCTGAAGGAGTATGGAAACGGGCTACGGTAAGGCGCACTCCGGAGCCGTCTGTGAAATTGATCGGCTCCTGGACAAGGCCCTTTCCGAAAGACCTTCTGCCCACGATCACTCCCCTGTCATTATCCTGGATCGCACCTGCGAAGATCTCGCTTGACGATGCCGAGCCCTCGTCTATGAGGACTGATATCTGCACATCCTTAAGCATTCCACGACCGTCAGCCTTGAAATCCTCACGCTGTCTGTGAAGACCTTCCATATAAACGATCTCATCGCCCTTTGCAAGGAACTCATTTGCAAGCAGGAGAGCCTGATCGAAATATCCACCGGTGTTGTCCCTGAGGTCGAACAGAAGTCTTGTCATACCCTGCTCGAGCAGTTTCTCGGACGCTTCCGAGAACTCCTTGTATGTCGATCTGGTGAACTTGGACAACTTGATATATCCTGTAGTGTCATTGACCATGAAAGCTGCATCGATACAGTGAACCGGAATCTTGTCACGTACTATCTCGAACGGTATGACCGTGCCGTCTCGGTTGACCGTAATGGTCACCTTCGAACCTGAAGGCCCCTTCATCAGGCGGACCATGCTGTCCTGCGGGGTCTTCTTTCCAGCTATTACCTTCTCATCTACACGCACGATCCTGTCACCCTGGACAAGACCAGCCTTCTCTGAAGGGCCGCCGGGGATGACGCTGAGCACTATGGCAGTGTCATTAGGCACGTTGAAAGTGATGCCTATGCCCTCGAAATTGCCCGCAAGCTCGGTCTCTGACTCCGTAAGCTCTACAGGGGGAAGGTATACCGAATGCG
>SUYV01000039.1:19666-24832 GCA_015060255.1 Bacteroidales bacterium
GGGATGACGCTGAGCACTATGGCAGTGTCATTAGGCACGTTGAAAGTGATGCCTATGCCCTCGAAATTGCCCGCAAGCTCGGTCTCTGACTCCGTAAGCTCTACAGGGGGAAGGTATACCGAATGCGGATCCAGTTCCGCCAGAGCAGCCACTACGGCAGCATCTGTCATTCCTTCCATATCTATGGTATCGACATAGTTCTTCTGCACTTCCTGAAGGATGAGGTTGAGCTTGCGCCAACGGTTGTAGTCTCCGTCAAACTTCTTCTTCACCTCGTAAACCCTTGTAACCAGCACGGTAGCAAGCACTCCCAGGACGACGCCCAGGAGTGCAACGAGAATTGTATTGTTGTTTTGCTTCATAGTCTAGTCTACCTGTTCCACTTCAATCCCTGCACGCACGAGGAGATCGATGCCATCTGTAAGACGATATGCATCCCTATATACGACTCTCCTGATGCCGGCCTGGATTATGAGCTTTGCACATTCCATGCAAGGCGAGGCAGTCACATAGAGAGTGGCTCCCTTGCTGCTGTTGCCGGACTGCGCAACCTTGGAGATTGCATTGGCCTCAGCATGGAGGACATATGGCTTAGTAACTCCGTTTTCGTCCTCACAGATGTTTTCGAATCCTGACGGAGTACCATTGTATCCGTCTGATATGATCATTCTGTCCTTGACTAGGAGGGCACCCACCTGACGGCGTTTGCAATACGAATTCTGCGCCCACACACCAGCCATGGCTATGTAGCTTTGGTCAAATTTCTCCATGATTATCTCTGATATAGGTATCTCTTGATGCTCTTCTTCGGAGTTCTTTCGAAATCCTCCAACATCACCTTGATTTTCTTGAGCTTAGCGTAATTAGGAAGTTCCTTGTTAAGTTCTACAAGAGTGTCTTCCATATATTTGACGAATGTTTCCTGAGGCATTCCGTCCTTTGCTCCCTGCTGAAAGTCAGGATAAATGAGGGCTGTAAGGCCGCCGTTATCCTCTACCACAAGTGAATCAACCACATATGGCTGGCTGTTGATGACTGTCTCCACTTCCTCAGGGTAGATGTTCTGGCCGCTTGGACCGAGAATCATGCACTTTGTACGTCCCTTGATGAAGAGTGATCCGTCTGCGTCAAGAACACCCATGTCACCTGTGCGGAACCATCCATCCTCAGTGAACACCTCTGCTGTAGCTTCCTCGTTCTTGAAGTATCCGAGGAATACATTGGCTCCCTTTACCTGGATCTCTCCTGGGATGTTTGCAGGATCCTTTGACTCGATGCGCACTTCCATGTTAGGAGCAGCCTTTCCACAAGAATACAGTTTCTCAACCTTCCAATCGTCGTATGTGATGATAGGGGCACACTCTGTCATGCCGTATCCCACGGTGAACGGGAAGTTCATTCTCTTGAAGAACGCCTCTACCTCCTTGTTGAATGCGGCACCACCGATGATAACCTCGATGAACTCGCCACCGAATGCGTTGATCAGTTCGTTCCTCACCTTGTTGAGAACAACCTGGTTGAGTCCCGGAACCTTCATGAGGAACTTGATGCCTTCCTTCTCGAGGACAGGCTTCACCTTGCTCTTGTATATCTTCTCAATGACGAGAGGAACAGCTATGACGATGTTCGGCTTGACCTCTGCAAGCGCCTGCATGATGATCTTTGGACTCGGAAGGCGCGAAAGGAAGTGAACATGGCAGCCTGCAGACAGTTCATACAGCACTTCGAACATAAGACCGTACATATGAGCACAAGGAAGCATAGAAACGACTCTCGAAGTGTTGTTGAGCTGAGGGAGGACCTGCTTTGCAAACTCCATATTCGAGAAGATCGCACGATACGGAATCATCACACCCTTTGAAAAGCCCGATGTTCCTGATGTATAATTGATTACAGCCAGTTCATCCGCTGTGTCCTCGTAATAGTTGATGCAATCCGGAGTGAATGCCTCCGGATACCTTCTGCCGAAGAGTTCGTTGAGATGCGCCTTCGCCTCTACGATGCTTTCATCCCTTGCATAGAGAATCCTGAAATTGTTTACCTGTATGATTGCGTGAAGGTCCGGCATTTCTGTCTCGGAAAGGCCTTCCCAGATCACCTCGTCCACAAAGAGGATCTTTGCCTCTGAGTGATTTACGAGATGATGGATATTGGCTGACTTGAACTCGTGAAGGAGTGGTACAGGGACCGCTCCATGAGTCATTATCGCAAGGAAAGTAACCGCCCAGTTGGCCTGGTTCCTCGAGCATATCGCCACTTTGTCACCTTTCTGGAGGCCGCACTCCTCAAACATGATATGCAGCTTCTCCACACGTCTGGCTACATCCTTGAAATGAAGGGTCTCGCCATGGTAGTTTGAAATCGCAGGGCGATCCCAGTTCTTCCTGAACGAATTCTCGAAAATCTTGTTTACTGATGTGAATTCCATAATATTTCCAGTTAAGTACACTTATTGTTCTATTTCTTCAATGTTATCGTTCTCGACTTACCGTCATAGCACTGAACTTCAACAGAAGCCGCATCCTTGATAACTATTTCACTCGTCGGCAGTATCATCGACTGACCTTCAAATGAGGTAACCGGAGCACCTCCCTCAAACGGGAAGATAAGAGTCTGGATCGATGTCCTGACAACCCAGAACGTACTGCCATCCATTTCAAGTCTCTCAGGAAGCGCCTTTATAGTCTCGGAAGCGGTAATTCCCTTCCAGCTTGCAGGCTTACGACCCTTGAGATTATACATTTCAATAGTATTGTCCTTATGAAGGACCATTATATTATAAGCTCTTGCACCGCTGAAGTCATAGACATCCGGTCCAAGTCTTATTTCCTTTCCTAAATCTACAGGAAAGCCTGTGACAAATCGTCCAAGCCTGTCTATCAGATATATGCTGCTGCCTGATCCGAAGAGTATCTGAAGCTTGCCGTTTGCATAGTAATCGACATTATATGCCGTACCGCATAGTGGCTTGCCGAAAGGAACTCCCCAAAGTCCCTTGCCACCTTCTTCCTTCAGGCAGATGGCACCATTGGAGTTCTGATAGAACAGATTCATCTTTCCGGTACCGGAGTTCTTGACCTTGAATGGTCCTTCAGGAACCACGACAACCGTATCTCTCTCATGCTCAGGTGCCTTCACCCTCTCAAGCGTAAGACTGCATACTCTGATATCAGTCCCGATCCTGCCCTTTTCGTCATACACATTCAGAATCATAGGGCTGAAATCCGAATCTGCCGACAAGCATCCGACAGCGCCTGCTACATCTTTTACAAGAAGATCGGACAACAGTCCTGCCCCCTCGCCAAGATTCATATAGGCGACAAGAGATGACCTGACCCCGGCAAGAAGATCGCCCCTGCCGGCATCTGCCATATATTCCTTCAGTGTATATTCGAGTGCTCTTCCCTCCGTATACTCCGCGACAGCTTCAGCACTACCGGTCACCAGCCACCCGTCCACATATGCATAATGGCTTTCATCGTCAAGTTCAAAATGCTTTCCGAACACAGCCGCCACATATGAAGGGTATGGGTACTGCCCAGACATTCCGGTCAGCGACGGATGCTCCTTGCTTATCCTCAACAGATTTACGACAAACGGATCTGCATTGTTTCCGAAACTCGCCTTAGCCACCTCGGTAACCCCCATATTCATGATGAAGTCAGATGGAGCCACCTTCGTGTTCCTCTTCATCTCGTTCTGACGGAAATGGAAGTTCGAAAGCATCTGCTTTGAATCCAGATATGCCTCATAAGCAGAAACATAAGACTCAACATCCGACAAAGGAAGAGTCAAGGCGAACAACGTATACGAAGGAAGCACATTGGAGATCTCAGACACCGCCCCCGAAGATTTATCAAGCACGGTAACAAACTCCGAGGCATCGGATTCATATGTCTGAACGCCTTTGAAAAGGAGATCATCGCGACCTCCCTCCAAGGAGAACGACACCCATTCGCCCATTGTTCCTAAGAAACCGGCGAATTCCGAATACTTCAATCCGGCTTCCTTGCCGTATTCATTATTGAAGAAAGTACGGCTGAACACCGACGAGAAAAGCGGCTTGGCATGAGAATATGACAAGAAAATCACGTCCTTTCCCAGCGCGCTGTCTGCGGCTTTTGCAAATCCGGCGACATCCATGACAGAAAGAGACTGGTCAAGATGTCTGACCGACGACTTCACCAGGGTTTCGGTCTCGGCCATCACTACCAGCGAGCGTTCCGGCAGATAACGAACCTGCATTCCGTTTGCACGACCGAACTCCAGCAGCGCAGCCACCTCGTCATTCGGCTCAGGCTCGGAAGTCCCTACGCCAAACACATACAACGAAGTAAGTTTTCCTGAATAATGTAAAGAAAACGCCATCGGCGCTTTCGCCAAGGCCCCGATCTTTCCGTCTGCAGCCATATGTGCCAGAGCCGACGGGAAGGCAAAACCCGAAAATGCCTTGGAACCGATATCGTCCACTTCTGACAGGCAGCAGACAGCCACAGCGTCAGCAGGAATCGCAGTAAGAAGTTCATAGCGTCCCTCTACAGGCACATTTTCGGAAGAATCCTTATACAGCACAAACACTGCAGCGACCACAGCGACAGCCATGATCACCAAAGCCACAAGGCAAAGTATCAGAGACCTTCTGTTCATTATTTCACTGCAATCGCCTCAATCTCAACCTTTACACCGAGTGGAAGGGCTGCAGCCTGGTAGCATGCTCTTGCAGGCTTCTCACCTGTGAAATACTCTGCGTAAACCTCGTTCACTGCCTTGAAATCAGCGATGTCAGCAAGAAGAACTGTAGTCTTCACGACATTGTCATAAGTCATGCCTGCCTCCTTGAGGATGGCTCCGATGTTCTTGAGAGACTGATGAGCAGCTGCTACGATATCCTCCTGCACCTTTCCATCAACCGGATTCACAGGAATCTGGCCAGAAATGTAAAGAGTTCCATTCACTTCAATGGCCTGTGAATATGGGCCCACCGCCTTCGGTGCATCAGGAGTTGCAATTACCTTTTTCATGATATCATTAATTAGTTTGATGTTATACGAATAAATATGCAAATATAACAAATATTAGCATATACACAAAAACGGTGACTAAGTCAACTTAGTCACCGTTTTTGTAGCCCCGAGCAGAATCGAACTGCTATCTAAAGTTTAGGAA